>JBJKPQ010000114.1:0-15625 GCA_046706305.1 Bacteroidales bacterium | reverse complement strand
AATTACAATGAATTACTATGAATTACTTTGAATTACTATGAATTACCTTCTTTAAACCACGGAGTTACACGGAGTATAACACGGAGTCAGAATTCAATCTAATGACTATTGAATGACTATTGAATGACCTTTGACAAACCCACCACTAGCCCCTCCCGGGAGGGGAATCCGATATAATTAACTTACTGCAACCGACAACCGGCAAAAAATTACAATGAATTACTATGAATTACTTTGAATTACTATGAATTACCTTCTTTAAACCACGGAGTTACACGGAGTATAACACGGAGTCAGAATTCAATCTAATGACTATTGAATGACCTTAGACAAACCCACCCCTAGCCCCTCCCAGGAGGGTAATTTTAAAACATAGTGCCTGGCCACTAGAGTCCAGCGTCCAGCGCACCTTATGTCTTACGTTTTACGCCTTACGCCCTCAATATATCTTCGCAGGATATACTCCCTTTTTAATCATTTCGCCGATGCTTTCAACAACAAAAGGTTTATCTTCCCGGTAAGTGACACCAAACCATCTTTCATTACTCATCAGTACCTTAATTGTAATTTCCCCGTTTTTGACAAACTTATCCACTGAAGTTGGAATGTCAAGTTCTGACTTGGGGTCCATTCCGTGCTTATCTATGAAGTTACGGAATTCATCACCGAGGAAACGGTAGCATGAAGGTTTAAATCCCCACAAGTTCATTGAAACGATCTCGTTTCCAGTGAATTTCTTCCAGGTACCGTCCGGAGCCGGGGATTTTGCACCCTCAGCTGTACGTTCTATCTGCCTTGTTTCAACTATGTTTACAAGCATGCCCTTTTCATCAGCTTCACAAACACCCCGGTTAACATGTCCGTGATCCGACAAAGTGTTACCCATTTTATAACCAACAATACAATAGCAGTCCGGATCCTTGTCTGTTGTCAAAAAATCGTAAAGTATATTAAATGATTCCAGACCATAAAAATCATCAGAGTTGATAACGCCAAAAGGCTCTTTAATTTTTTCTGAAGTTACTAGGATAGCATGGCTTGTTCCCCATGGTTTCTGCCTGTCGGGCGACACCTTTACTCCTTCAGGAAGATTGGTGATCTCCTGAAACACATAATCAACTTCTATTTTCCCTTTGAGCTTTTCGACAAAACGTTCTTTTACCTGTTCCTCAATATCACGCCTTATAACAAAAACAATTTTACCAAATCCTGCACGGATAGCATCGTAAATTGAGTAATCGATAATAGTTTCACCATTGGGTCCTACTTCATCAAGTTGCTTGTTTCCGCCATAACGGGTTCCCATTCCTGCTGCAAGTACTAATAGAGTTGGTTTCATAATTGACTAGTATTTTGTTTGGTACAATGATACTGAAAATTTTAAAATTATAATAATCAGACATTATGAATTAATTTTCGGTTTACACTGTAGGAGCATACCATGGTATGCTCCTGCGACAATAATATGTCCTTCCATATTATATCCGCATGGATTTTAAAATATCCTTATTACCAAAATAATGCTATATTTCGGCATGAAATATAAACTTGAAATATGCGTCGACAGCATTGATTCAGCACTGAATGCCCAGATGGCCGGAGCTGACAGGGTAGAATTATGTGACAATCTGATTGAAGGAGGAACAACTCCTTCCTTTGGAATGATCGCCACTGTCAGACATAAGCTCAGTATAGATGTGAATGTAATAATAAGACCACGAGGGGGAGATTTTCTGTATAGCGATGATGAATTCAATGTGATGAAAAAAGACATTGAAATATGCAGGGATACCGGCATTGACGGGGTTGTAACCGGTATATTGAAAAAAGACGGCACAGTAGACACTGAACGTACAGGGGAGCTTGTAAGGCTTGCAGGTCCGATGAAAGTAACATTTCACAGGGCATTTGATATGTGTCCGGACCCGGTAAAAGGCCTTGAGGACATAATTAAAACCGGGTCGTACAGGATTTTAACATCAGGACATAAAAACAGTGCTGCCGAAGGGTTGGAATTAATAGCACAACTTGTAAAACTGGCAGGTAACCGTATTATTATAATGCCGGGGGGAGGACTTAATGCGAATAATATTGAAGATATAATTTTTAAAAGTAAGTCGAAGGAGTTTCATCTGACAGGCAGGTCGCTTACAGACAGTAAGATGGAATTTCGTCGTAATGATATCTTTATGGGAGGGTATCCGGAAGTGGAAGAATATTCACGCAAAATTGCAGACATCTCAATTATTAAAAAAATCGCCCGGATATTAAAACACCCGGAATAGCAAAACAAATCTCAAAACACTTATAATTAACCACTTAATAAAATATTTGATTTTTGGGAGATTAAGATAAAGCTGATATCTTTGGGAACCTATTTACTATAAACTGAGGAAGTATCGATTAATTTAATATTTAGATATTATGAAAAAAATACTGATTATACTGCTACTGGCATTGATACCGGGAATGCTTTCTGAACAGATCACAAATGCATGTACCAACTTCATAGTCACAAAAGGGGCATCCGTAAAAGGATCCACAATGATTACTTATGCAGCTGATTCACATCAGTTATATGGAGAACTGTATTTCTGGCCGGCAAGAGATTATCCAAAAGGAAGCATGGTTGATGTTATAGAGTGGGATACCCAGAGATACATGGGAAAAATACCACAGGTGGCACACACTTATTCCGTTGTGGGTAACATGAATGAACACCAGCTTGCCATAGGAGAAACTACCTTTGGAGGCATTGAGGGCCTGGTCGATACCAGTGCGATAGTCGATTACGGAAGTCTTATTTATCTTACCCTGCAGAGAGCAAAGAATGCAAGAGAAGCAATTAAGGTAATCTCCGGCCTCGTATCAGAATATGGCTATGCAAGTGAAGGTGAATCATTCTCCATAGCTGATCCGAATGAGGCTTGGATACTGGAAATAGTTGGAAAAGGACCGGGTAACAGGGGTGCTGTATGGGTTGCGCGACGAATTCCTGACGGATATATATGCGGACATGCAAACCAGGCAAGGATACAAACATTTCCTATTGCCACCGGAAAGAAACACAGTATTGCAATTACATCAAAAGAACTTGACAGAATCATGGATCCTGAAGTGGAATGTGTTTATGCCTGGGACGTGATAGATTTCGCCAGAAATAAAAATCTTTTCAAAGGGAAAGATGCAGAATTCAGTTTTTCAGACACATTCAATCCCATCACATTTTCCGGAGCCCGCTTCTGTGAAATACGTGTATGGTCATTCTTTAAATCGGTCAATAATAACATGCAGCAATATTTTGATTATGTCTCAGGGCATGATCTCAGCAGGCGTATGCCATTGTGGATCAAGCCCGACAGGAAATTGTCCGATCATGACATGATGAATTTTATGAGGGATCACCTTGAAGGTACTCCTCTTGACATGAGAAAAGATATTGGCGGAGGCTCATTTGGTTGCCCGTACAGGTGGCGCCCGCTGGAATGGAAACTATCGGATGAGAAAGATGCCAGGGAATACCTTAATGAACGGGCTACAGCCACTCAGCAGACAGGCTTCGTATTTGTGGCTGAAAGTCGCAACTGGTTACCCGATCCTATAGGCGGAATACTTTGGTTCGGGGTGGACGATGCTGCCACAACAGTTTTTAACCCTATATATTGCGGAATAACACAGGTACCTGAATGTTATAAAGTAGGCAATGGCGATCTCCTCACCTACTCTCCTACTTCAGCATTCTGGCTTTTCAACCAGGTCGCTAATTTTTGTTACAGCCGTTATGATATGATGAGTGCTGATGCCCGTAAAGTTCAGAATGAACTTGAAACGAAATATGTGGCACAGACCGATTCAGTTGACTCAGCAGCCCTTAAGCTGTCGGCAGATGATATGAAGAAGGCAACCGACTTTCTTACATCTTATTCCACTTCCACTGCACAAAAGACATTTGACAGGTGGAAATCTTTAAGCGAATACCTGCTCGTCAAATACATAGACGGGAATATCAAGAAAGAAAAGAATGGAAAATTTGAGAGAAATAAATGGGGAAATCCGGTGATGCCTTTACAACCAGGCTATTCCGATGCATGGAAGAAGGCCGTAATAGAACAGACAGGAGATAAACTGCTTGTTCCTGCCGGTGCTGAAGAATAATTCTAAATTGATCTTATCAGCTCTGATACAGGAAAATCAAAATGTTACGTAGCCTGAAAATAATAGTTGCATATTTTTCTGAATTATAAATATTATTTATACATTTGCGACCGGATTTTTGAAACCAAACAGAGAATACAAAATACTTTGCGAGATGAACTTAATGAACGTTGTTGAGAAAGATTTAGCGGTAACAAACGAATTCCCGAAATTCGGCGCTGGCGATACCATTACCGTACACTATAAAATTAAAGAAGGTAACAAGGAAAGAATACAGCAATTCCGGGGTGTTGTAATTCAGAAGAGCGGAAGTGCTCATACTGAAACCTTTACCGTAAGAAAAATGTCTGGAAATATTGGTGTGGAAAGGATTTTTCCTGTTGCATCACCATTTATTGACAAAATAGAAATTAACAAACACGGAAAGGTGCGCAGGGCACGAATCTTCTACCTTCGAAACCTTACCGGTAAGAAAGCACGTATTAAAGAGAAAAAATTCTGATAACAAACAGAAAAGAGGGTGTCTCAGAAAGGCACCCTCTTTTATTTTAGTCTTATTTCTTACTTCTGTTGCAGACTTTGTGTCATCCAATTCATAACTTTTTCAGTAAATCTTCTTTTTTGGCTTTGGCTTCATCCACAAGCTTAGCAGCCTGGCTATCTGCCTCATGAATAAGCTGGTCGGCTTTCTGATCGGCTGTTTTAATAATCCCGTCAGCAGCTTTTTTAGCAGCCATCTTAGCAAGTGGCCCCTTTGTAGCGGCATCATCATTAAGCTTCTTCGCCTGTGAAGCGGCCTCACTTCTTAGTTTCTCTGCAGCGCGTGAAGCTTCATCTTTCAGCTGCTGACCTCGTTCTTCAGCTTCCTTTATAAATTGGTCTCCCCGGGCTTCTGCTTCAGCACGAGCTTTTTCTTTGGCATTATCAACAGTATTTCCAATAACCTGCTTAACTGCGGGTTTTTCGTTTTCACCAGCGGCAGATGATGATCCGTCGGATCCGAAATATGGTGACACTACAGGTTTACTGAAGGTACCAGTAACCTTAACATTTACCTTCAATATATCAGCAGGCTTATATGCGATCCCAAATCGTGCAGCCTGATCAGAGAGATTATCCAGGAAAGAGTTAACGGCACTGCCCAGGTCAGATCGTGGAAACTGAGTCTTTACAATATAATTTATTGTCTGATCAAGACCCTGGTCACCACTTATGTTCATCCTTAGATTACCTGTCTTTACATCGAACGGACTAACATAAATTCTTCCGTCAGTAATCCTGAAACTTATGTTTATATCTTTAAATGTATTTCCATATTTGTCGCCCAGCTTAAGTAATTCCTTCATCCTGTCAAAGGTAGCTGATTCTACAAGTGTAATCTGATCAGACTGTATCCTGCCATAGCCGTTTATTGTACTTACAAGTGGCATCATGTCCTTTCCGAGCAGGCTCCTGTAATCAAGTTTTGCATTGATCTTACCATCAAGACCTTTTGCAGCAGGAGCCAGTTTTCTTACTGTATTGAAAGTATTGAATGCATCCTTAATCCCAACACCCTTCATATCAAAATCTGCTTTCATAACGGGCTTAAGAGTATCTCTTGTGTCATAATCGGCATTCATAGTGAGGGTTCCTCCTAAAAGTTCCATTGCTGTTTTCTTTAAACTCAGAACTCCGTCATGTATCACTATTTTACCTTTTATGTTCCTTGCATCAATATTATCATATTTGAATTCATCAAGACTGGCATTAAGATCAAAGTCGATATTGCGTGGCACAACTACAAGGCTCAGAGACGTGGTATCCTCAACCGGTACTGTTACCTTCTCTACAGTGCTGTCAGAGGCGGCAGTTGTAGCAGGTTGACTGACAACGGCTCCTGTTTCCATCTCCGACATTATTTCAGAGACATCAATAAGCCTGGAATTAACATTAAGTATTCCCTTTATTGTGGCGTCCCTGAAAAGGTATGGAATATAGTTACTCAACCTTCCATCCAGGGCAAAATCACTTTTTGTTCCCACAACCATACGTGCATCAGTCAAAGCTGCATAGGCAGGACTAAATGTAAAAACTGCCTTGCTTATCTTAACCTCAGGATAACCACTGACAACAATATCCATATTGTTAACAGACATGTTGCCGGATGCTTTAAAACTTTCATATTGCTCCTTTTCTATCATAGACAACCTTCCCGCCATTTCAACTGACATGTCTATTATTCCCGACATGGTTATACTGTCCACAGGTATTGCTCTTGATAAAGCCTCAAGATCAATTCTGCCTTTTGCAGAACCGCTGAAATCCGGATCACTTACAGGTGTTTTAAGATTAAAAGTCATGTCGAAAGGATTTCCTGCAAGTTCCATATGGAATTTATCTACCTTAATAAGGGACCTGTCGGTAACCTTCCCATCAAAATAAAGGCTTGAGCTAACATTAATATTACTTATTTTATCAGGCAGATCCGGATAACTTACTATCCCGTTATTAACGTTCAGTTTTACGGTGATATCGGGTAATGTACTATCGGCATCACTGTATATTCCTTTTGCAGTTCCTGTGAGAGTAAATTCACCATCAGCTTTAAGGTCTTTATAATCCTGCATATATATTGAAGGAACAAGTGACAATAGCGTTTTAAATGAAGTACCGGGGGTTGCAAAGCTGATATCGGTACCGATATTATCACCATCTACTTCTACAGTACCTGTAAATATAAGTCTAAGGTCATTCAGGTCAAAGTAATTATCTGCAAATGTGAACTTCATCTTGTCAAGGTCAGCCTGCATATTAATACCCGCATCAACTACAGAGTGATTCAGGTATTTCACACCATCCATAATAAAATCGAATGATCCAGCATTCAACTTAATCTTCAGGTTTGTTCTGCTCATTGTCATATCTCCTGTCAGATCAAAATTTACATCATCAAGATGAGCACTCATTGCAGAACTGTCGTCCCTGTAGCTTATTACCGCATTCATAACTGCGACTTTCTTAAGAAGTATCTTCATACCCGGGGAAGATGTGTTTTCCTTCTCTGCTACTGTAGCTTGAGGAGCAGCCGTAACCGCTCCTGAAGCTGGCGCAGGTTCTTCTTTCATAATATCCCAGTTGACACTTCCGTCTTTAAGAACAATAGCATTAACAACAGCCTTATTAACAATGACTGATTTTACCTCATATCCCGATTTTTTAAATATACTTGAGAGGTTAAATACAAGGTCGAACGACTGAAACCCTGCGAGTGTATCATTACTGAACTTGTCTTTCCCCACTACGGAGACATCATATAGAGAAAAAGACAGGTTAGGAAAATTTTTAAAGAATGTAAGCTTATAACCATCAAAACTGATTGTAGCATTTACAGATTTGTTAATCGTCTGTTCCACCCCGGATCGTATCCTGTCTTTAAAAACAATGGGTATGACAAACAACAAGATAAGGATCAACAGGATAAGACCCAGAAATGTCTTCATTATCAGGGAGGCGGTCCTTTTCATAGCTATAAAATTTATTATTGGATTTTCAGCAATACGAGGAATCTTATTCTTTTCAATAACAACGAATAAAATTAAATAAAATTGGTGAGATTCAAAAAGATTCAGCCGGCCATAAATCTTTATTTACTTTAATCACTTTAATAATTGCAGTCACTTATATTTTCTTAATTATTATTATATTTGCGTTCTCAAAAAGGGACCTGTAGCTTAATTGGATAGAGCATCTGGCTACGGACCAGAAGGTTGGGGGTTCGAGTCCCTCCAGGTTCACAAAGAAGTTTGGAGTTTGAGTAATGTGCAAGAGTACATTAGTGTCGCTCCAAACTTATTTCCCTTGCTGTCTCGAAAGCAAGAATCAAGCTCATAATAAAGCGGGCAGTAATATCTAAAGGCCACCACTCCTCAATGCATTAACCAACTATCATTTTCCGGATTAAGTGCCCATCAGGCGGGAGCGCATCGGAGTATTCATTACGCAGGAAAGCTGCCGAAGAATTACATATTATGCGGTAAATAAACATTAAATGTTTTTACATGTTTTGTTTATATACTTATTAAACATCTGGGGCCATGGATTTATTAAATAAACTAATAAAAACGATTGAAACACCTCTGGGTAGTTTCAGGTATTATTCCCTGCATGAGCTATCAAATCAGGGTCATGATGTTGAATCATTACCATTCACTATAAGGATACTTCTTGAAAACGTGATTCGGAATTTCAATAACAGCAGCATCAATGAAATGCACCTTGATAATATTTTATGTTGGAACCCGAAACCGGATCATAAAGAGATACCTTATCTTCCTTCCCGGGTTCTGATGCAGGATTTTACCGGCGTGCCGGCCATTGTTGATATTGCTTCAATACGCTCGGAAGTAGCACGAAAAAATAAAAAGCCGGAACTCATTAACCCAGAGATACCAGTGGATCTTATAATAGATCACTCAGTTCAGGTTGATTTCTTCGGTACCGATTATGCTTACCTGAGGAATGTGGAAAAGGAATACGAACGAAACCATGAAAGATATTCCCTGTTGAAATGGGCTAAGTCTTCCTTCGATAACTTTAATGTGCTTCCCCCGGGAATGGGAATATGCCACCAGGTGAATCTTGAGTTCCTTGCCGGTGTAGCAACGATGAGGGATGGAGTAATTATTCCAGATACACTTGTGGGAACAGACTCACATACGCCTATGGTTAACGGGATAGGAGTACTTGGCTGGGGCGTTGGCGGTATAGAAGCTGAAGCTGCAATGTTAGGACAACCCGTATATATTAATCTTCCTGAAGTAATAGGCTTAAAACTGACAGGGCATCTGAAAGAAGGCACCACTTCCACGGATCTTGTTTTGTCGGTCGCTGAACTGCTTAGAAAAAAGGGTGTGGTCGGAAAATTCGTTGAGGTAATTGGAGAGGGATTAAATAACCTTACCGTCCCCGACAGGGCAACAATTTCAAATATGTCTCCCGAATTCGGCTGCACTGCAACCTATTTTCCAGCCGATCACAAAACACTTGAATACCTGAGAATTACCGGCAGGGACAACAAGCACACTGAAACAGTTGAGAAATATCTTAAAACAAACCTGCTGTGGAGAGAAAATGAAGATAAAATAAAATTCTCGGAAGTGGTAGAACTTAATCTGGGTGAGATAGAACCATCCATTGCAGGACCAAAACGGCCACAGGATAAAATCAAACTATCCTCTGTTAAAAATAAATTCATAGAGATCCTTTCAGGCATTCACGAAAGGGAATATATTCCTTTCGATTCGAGGGCGGAAGGACTATGGCTTAATGAGGGTGGACATTTAAAAGATGACATCCGGATAAATCCGTCTGACATTCAAACACTTGATGAGGCCAAAATTGAAGTGGTACCTGAACAGGTGAAGGAAGATGATCTGAAGAGTGTAAAAATAAAAAATGAAAATTCCGAATACCTGCTTAGCGACGGAGCAATAGTTATTGCGGCAATAACAAGCTGTACCAACACATCGAATCCAAGTGTCATGATAGGAGCTGGTTTATTGGCCAAAAAGGCAATTGAAAAAGGACTGATGACACAACCATGGGTTAAAACAAGTCTTGCTCCCGGATCAAAAGTTGTTTCGGAATACCTCAAGAAGGCCGGACTGCTTCCATACCTTGAAGCTATGGGCTTTAATATAGTGGGTTATGGTTGTACCACATGTATTGGCAATAGTGGCCCCCTGCCCGCTCATATAAATAAAGCTGTGGTAGATAATAATCTCGTAGTGGCTTCCATTCTATCAGGAAACAGAAATTTCGAAGCACGAATACACCCCATGGTGAAGATGAACTTTCTGGCTTCTCCGCCTCTTGTTGTTGCTTATGCGATTCCGGGAAGAATTGATATAGACCTCCAAAATGAACCGCTTGGATATGATCCTAACCTGGAACCGGTATATCTGAACGATATATGGCCATCCATGGAAGAGATACAGGATGTTATGAGTAAAGTTCTGGATCCGGATGATTTCAAAGAAAACTATAAAAGAATCTTTGAAGGGGACAAAAAATGGGATATTCTTGATACTGCGGGAAGTGATATTTACAAATGGGACAAAGAATCCACATATATAAAAGAAGCTCCATTTTTCATGAATATCTCGCACGAACCTGAAAAAATCGAAGACATTAAGTCAGCCAGAGTATTGCTGAAACTGGGAGACTCAATCACTACCGATCATATTTCTCCGGCAGGTTCAATAGCAGAAGATTCTCCGGCAGGTGAATATCTCAAATCACATGGCATTGAAAGGAAAGATTTCAATTCTTACGGATCACGCAGGGGTAACCATGAAGTGATGATACGCGGAACATTTGCCAATGTCCGCCTGAAAAATGATCTGGCAGACAGGGAAGGCGGTTTTACGAATTATTTTCCGGAAAATAAAACTATGACAATCTTTGAGGCCGCAGAAAAATATATGGCAGATAATGTTCCAACAATAATTCTGGCAGGGAAGGAATATGGCAGCGGATCCTCGAGGGACTGGGCAGCTAAAGGGGTATCGCTGTTGGGAGTAAGGGCAATAATTGCAGGCAGCTTTGAAAGGATTCACCGGAGTAATCTTGTAGGCATGGGAGTTTTACCACTTCAGTTCGAAAGCGGCGAAAGTATCTCCTCCCTGAAACTAACGGGCAACGAGACATTCGATATTCCTGATCTTGAAAACCTTACGCCAAACAAAAAAATTAAGATACTGGTAACAAACGACTTGGGAGTTAAATCAGAGTTTATGGTAACAGCCAGGCTCGACTCATTAATAGAGATCGATTATTACAGGAACGGGGGAATTTTACAGTATGTTCTGAGGAATTTCCTTAAAAAATAATTCAGGGTAACATCAAAACAACAGTTTATGAATTACAGGACAGAAAAAGACTCCCTGGGTGAGATAAAGGTACCATCAGATAAATATTGGGGTGCCCAGACACAACGGTCACTTTTAAATTTTCCCATTGGACCGGCAGCCTCAATGCCTGTTGAAATTATTCATGCTTTTGGTTATCTTAAAAAGGCGGCTGCCATAACAAACAATAAATTCGGGTTATTACCGGATGAAAAATTGAAAATTATTTCAAGGGTATGTGATGAAATATCTGAGGGAAAGCTTGACGAACATTTCCCCCTTGTTATTTGGCAAACTGGATCAGGAACCCATACTAATATGAATTGTAACGAGGTAATCTCCAATCGTTGCCATGTTTTACTCGGCAACAGGTTAGGAGAAGGTGAAACATTAATTCATCCGAATGATGATGTAAATAAGTCGCAATCATCGAACGACACCTTTCCCACAGCTATGCATATCTCAGCATATATGAAGCTGGTTAACAATACCATACCGGGTATTCAGAAACTTATAACGACACTTGAAAATAAGGCAAGGGATCTGTCGGGCATCATAAAAACAGGGCGCACACATCTTATGGATGCGACTCCCATATCGCTCGGACAGGAATTTTCGGGATATGTTTCACAGCTGAGACATGGTAAAAAGGCTCTGGAAAACACTCTGCCACACCTTTCTGAATTAGCCATGGGTGGTACCGCTGTGGGTACCGGGCTGAACACTCCTGAAGGTTTTGCAGAAGAATCAGCGAAAGTTATTTCTCTTCTGACCAACCTTCCATTTGTTACTGCCGGAAATAAATTTGAAGCACTGGCATCAAATGATGCCATTGTTGAAACACATGGAGCAATAAAGCAACTGGCTGTCAGCCTGATGAAAATAGCAAATGACATCAGGTTATCTGCATCAGGCCCGATAGCAGGTATCGGGGAAATTATACTGCCTGCCAATGAGCCGGGGTCATCAATTATGCCAGGTAAAATAAATCCTACGCAGACTGAATCGATGACAATGGTCTGTGCTCAGATCATAGGCAACGACATCACAATCTCTTTAGCCGGTTCAGGAGGGCAGTTCGAGCTCAATGTTTTCAAACCTGTTATGATAAGTGCTCTTTTACAATCTGCCACACTCCTCGGCGATGCATGCAACTCACTGAGTGATAATTGTATTTCAGGTATTAAACCAAATATTGAAAGAATCGAAGAACACGTGAATAACTCGTTAATGCTTGTGACCCCCTTAAGCCCTCATATAGGTTATGATAATGCTGCCAGGATCGCTGTTAAAGCCTATTCCGACAGGACTAGCCTTAAAACTGCTGCTATAGAACTGGGACTCCTTACAGAAGATCAGTTTGATGAATGGGTTGATCCTGCTTCAATGACAGGACCCTGGAAAAAATAGAAAAGAAAATTTCCGGCTTTTACACTTTTTCGTTCTTCACCATTAAACATAACTAACTTTACACATATTTGTACTTCCCCTGTGATTAAGCGGCGTACTCCCCACATGAACAACACAATCACCTTTCTTAAGAAGTTTATTATCTACCAGAAGAGTCACTGAATCTCTGATTGCCATATCAAGATCTTCGTACGTGTCGAGATAATAAGGTCTTACGCCCCAGACAAGCGATAATTTCCCCAGTATTCTCCTGTTATTTGTAAAAGCATAAATCCTGGCTTCCGGACGATGGCTGGATATCCTTATTGCGGTATAACCAGAATGGGTAAAAGTGATAATAGCTTTTGCTCCTGTCTGTCTTGCCAGATCAGTGGCATTGGAACATACTGAATCGGCAAGAAAAGTGTGCGTTCCGCCCTCAGGAACATGTGTTCTGTTGAATGGATTACCATTGTTTTCCGTATAGTCTATAATCTTCTGCATGTTAACGACAGTCTCCACGGGATACTTTCCAACCGATGTTTCACCGCTAAGCATAAGAGCATCGGCGCCTTCCAACACTGCATTTGCAACATCAGTGGCTTCTGCCCTTGTCGGCCTGAAGTTAAGAATCATACTCTCCATCATCTGGGTAGCAATAATTACAGGCCGCGACTGTTCAATACATTTACTGACTATCATTTTCTGGACCAGGGGCACCTCATCGAAGGGGATCTCCACGCCAAGGTCACCCCTGGCAACCATTATACCATCTGACAGTTCAATTATACCGTCAATTTCCCCCAGGGCCTCAGGTTTTTCAATCTTTGCAATCACTCCGGCATTCCCCCTGTGCGACCTGATCAGTTTTTTTATTTCACTGATATCAGAAGCTTTTCTTACAAACGACAGGGCAATCCAGTCAACATCATTCTTAACTGCAAATTCGGCATTTGATATATCTTCATCAGTCAGACAGGGAAGAGACACAGCTGTATCCGGCAAATTGACACCTTTATGCGAAGACAGTATTCCGCCAAACTTAACAACAGCTTTAACGGTATCCTTCTTATTTGTTTCACTTACCTCAAGCTTTATTTTACCATCATCAATAAGAATGACTTCTCCTGTTTTTACATCAGCCGGGAAATCACTATAGCTCATATAAATATGCTCCCTTGTACCTGAACATTTTTTTGTTACAAATGTCACCTCCTCACCAGGAGTGAGAAGGAGGCTGTTCTTTTCTATCTCTCCTACCCTCAGCTTTGGGCCCTGCAGATCAGCAAGTATAGCAACATGAGTCCCCATCTCATCATTCAGTTTCCTGATAAGTTTAATAAGCTTTAGATGTTCCTCCTTAGTTGAATGTGAGAAATTCAGTCTGAATACATCTACACCTGCATTAATCATTTCTTTAAGTACTTTCTTGTCGGAAGATGCAGGTCCGAGTGTTACAACAATACGTGTCTGTGAATTCACCATAAAATAATATTTTTACTTACTCTTCCATTTCCAGTTTTTAATTTCCGGCATATCTTCACCATGTTCATCTATATACTTCCTGTGCTCTTCCAGTTTATGCTGCATCAGTATCTTAAGATCAATAGCCTTTTTATCGGTCAGGCACAACCTTGTTATAACATCCTGGACCAGGTGAAACCTGTCAAGATCATTTAAAACAGTCATGTCGAAATAAGTGGTTATTGTACCTTCCTCCTTGTAGCCTCGTACATGCATGTGATCGTGATTTGTTCTCCTGTAGGTAAGCCTGTGTATAAGCCAGGGATAACCATGAAAAGCAAAAACAACTGGTTTATCTTTTGTAAACAGGTTATCAAAATCATCATCACTAAGGCCGTGAGGTTGCTCCGACTCAGGTTCAAGCTTCATAAGGTCAACAACGTTTATAACACGTATCTTCAGATCTGGTAAATATTCCCGCAGAATAGATACAGCAGCGAGAGTTTCAACGGTAGGTACATCACCACAACAAGCCATTACAACATCAGGCTCACTTCCCTCATCAGTACCCGCCCATTTCCAGACTCCTATTCCCTTTGTGCAATGTTCAACAGCTTCTTCCATAGTAAGCCACTGGGGAGCCTGGTATTTTCCGGCAATAACAACATTTACATAATTACGGCTTCGAAGGCAATGATCCCATACCGACAGAAGGCAGTTTGCATCAGGAGGCAGATAAACACGTACCACATAAGCTTTCTTATTGACGACATGATCGATAAAGCCCGGGTCCTGGTGTGTAAAACCATTATGCGCCTGTTGCCATACATGAGATGCAAGGAGATAATTAAGGGAGGCAAGTTTCTTCCTCCACGGGAGATCAGCACAAACCTTCAGCCACTTGGCATGCTGATTAAACATTGAATCCACTATATGAATGAATGCTTCATAACAATTAAACATGCCGTGTCTTCCTGTCAGCAGGTAACCCTCCAGCCAGCCTTCACACTGATGCTCACTTAGCATCTCCATAACGCGACCGTCAGGAGACAGAAATTCATCATTTTCCCGTGTCTCACCCATCCATTGCCGTGATGTGACATCAAAAACGGCATTCAGCCTGTTCGAAAGAGTTTCATCTGGACCAAATATCCTGAAATTTCTCTGATCACTGTTAAGCCTGATCACTTCTCTCAGAAACTCTCCCAAAAGATGAGTATCAGCAACTTCCACTGAGCCGGGGAATGGTATGTTAACAGCAAATTTTCTGAAATCAGGCATATCAAGATCTTTCAAAAGCAATCCGCCATTTGCATGGGGATTGGCGCCCATCCTCCTTTCACCCACGGGAGCCAGTTCAGCTAGTTCGGAGAAAAGTTTTCCGTTAGAATCGAATAACTCTTCAGGTCTGTAACTTTTCATCCATTCTTCAAGTAAATCAAGATTCTCAGGATGCTCTGAATCAACAATCAATGGTATCTGATGTGACCTGAATGTCCCTTCAATGGGCTTACCATCAACAACTTTGGGGCCAGTCCATCCCTTGGGGGAACGAAGTACAATAACCGGCCAAAAAGGTCGCGAAGCTACACCAGCATCCTTTGCCTTTTTCCTGATAGTTTTTATTTCATTAACAGCTTTATCAAGCATGCCGGCCATATCCCTGTGCATTTTATCAGGTTCGGATCCTTCAACATACATAGGAAGCCATCCGCAACCCCTCAGGA
>JBJKPQ010000113.1:0-32689 GCA_046706305.1 Bacteroidales bacterium | reverse complement strand
AAGGTTTATGAGAATGCATTTCAGCCTGGAGGAATGCCTTCATGGAGCCAGGCTGCTTCACTTTTGTTTCCCGTGGTTGTCTGTGCCGGTGTGTTATATTATATCAGGTATATACACAAGAACCGGAATATTTATAAGTTAACTGATAAGACGCCGGAATAGTGAATGTTTTGAATAAATGTTAACTAAGAACCTGTAAAACCGGCATGGGCATTATTCCCCTGTTTCTGCCTTTTCTTTTTCAAGTTCTCCCTTGCGGTAGAAATACACAAGACCATATGATTCATTGGCTTCTTTGCGTATATCTTCATCCAGGTCCGAATGAGAAGCTTCAACCTCATTCCACAGATGCAGAATAATATCATCTGCTTCTTTACGAAAATCATTCACCTTTTCAGCTAGGTCGGATGTCCTTTTTGATATAGTATTATTAAATGTCCATGATTCAAGGAAATTTTCAAATCTAACCTTAACAACGGCTATTGTCGGGTTTGTAATGGGGCTTCCCCCTTTGCGTATCCTGAATTCCTCTCCTTCAATGATCCTTCTTCCCCATGTCATAAGGTCATTTTCAGTATTAAGGGAAGGAACACCCGGGTCGTCGGTTGCAAGTCCGAAATAGGCCCTTGTCTCAGCAGGTAAATCTCCCCTGTAAATGGCCATATTCATAACCCTTACAAAATGAGTAAGGTATAGTTTCGCTTTACGCATGGTCTCACTGTAATCCTTACTTTTTTTATTCTGCGAAGCAAGCGACTGCCTGTAAATCTGTATATGATGTTCGAACAATGGCAGGAATTTCTGAAGTTTTACGATTGTTTTAGCAGAGATAGACACTTTGTGCGGAGGCTTCTCCTTTCCTTTTTGTAAAGCTGTTTTCATCGCCCTGATACGGGCCGTATCGGTGTTTGGCAATCTTCTGTAGGGCATAACAGGAAGAATTTGATAGGTGTAACATGTAGGTAGCAGATGCGAATATAATAAAAAATATTAATTTTAAAGGGTATTCGCCTGATAAATGTTTTGATTATTAATTTGTCTTGCATGTAATGCATTAATTAGGCAGGCGAACATACAGGCTGAGCAGACCGCAAAAGCTTCTGTTCTTAATCTATTGTAACTTTTACCGGGATTAAATCCTGGCCAATACAAGGAATGTTGCATGAAGTGAGATTGTCAGTACCAGGTAAAGATTCCTGGCTTTATCAGGAGATAATCCTGCAAACTTATATTTGATTGACGAAGTATGACAGCCGGCCAGGCAGTCTCCGCATAATGTACATGTAAGTCCGGGTTTTGATCTGTGTATATCACCAGCATTAAGGGCATCATATTTACAATATCGGGTGCATCCCATACAAAGGGTGCAGCTGCTGTCTATATACAATCGAAAAGGATTCACATGTTTCAGAACGTTTACTATTGTGCCTATCGGGCAGAACATAACACAATGAACCATTTTACCCCTTTTCCTTGAGACAAATATCATTATCGATATTCCGGCAATCCCGAATGATACGGCAATAATTGTTGTCATCAGAACAGGGACCTTAAGCCAGCGAAGTATAATTGCAGAGCCTGTTACAAGCAGTAGAATTGTTGATTTAACAGCTGTCTTATGTCTTAGTATGCTCCTGCCTGTCTTTTTCCCGGAAAAAAGGTTGTCAAATGCCCCGAAGTAACATAACTGACTGCACCATGCAGGTCCTGTGAGTATGATTGTACTAAGGAAAAGTATAGTCATTACTGATAGCTCTCCCCTGTATACAGGGCCCGCAACGATCATCATAGGAACAGGCAGATGTAACTTCCCTGTCATAAGGAATTTTTCAGCACCTGAAATTCCGATGATCAGCTGTGAAAAGAATACAAAAGAAAAAAGTGTCCATGTGATCCTTCTCCATTTTGGCACTTTAAGCGGGTCCTGCATCATGTAGGCCACTATTGATCCGTAGAGGGCTGCAAGCAGTATCTCAGCCCAGCCTGCCCCCGGAATGAACCTTTCTGCAAGCAGCATGGGCGTTGGTACCTTGATCTGGACAAAGGAAAGAAGTGTAAATACTAAAATAAAAACTATAATGGGAACTTTATATTTGTTCTTTGTCATTTTGTTGTCTTAATGTTTTGTGTTTCGTTTTCGTAAATCTTTAATGCCAGTATTCCAATAGTCTCTTCCGATAAAAGATTATTAAGAGAATTTCTTATTCCCGCATATTTATGATGAAGCGGACATGGATTATTCTCATCACACTGTTTCAGACCAAAAACACATCCGTTTATTGACCTGCCGCCTTCAATTGCTGTCACAAGCTGTGAAAGAGGCACATCCGGTTTGGTTTCGTCAAAGAAAAAACCGCCACCCTTGCCTTTCATCGATTCGAGGAATCCCGATCTGACAAGACGCTGTAAAATTTTGGCAACAAAAAACGGCGGGGCATCAATTTCCTTTGCTATCTCCGTTGTTCCCGGCCTTCTTTTTTTAAGGTTCTGAAGCTTTATGTAAACAAGACTCCTGATGGCATATTCCGTTTCTTTATTAAACATTTTCGCCTGCTTTTATGATAAATATGTGCCTGCAAATATAGAAAAAAAATACAAATTACCAAAAGACCTTTTTGTCCTTTAATAAATAGTTTTTATATTTGCCACCATAAAATTTTAAAATATGGAAAAGGATATAACTATAGGACAGATTGTTGTTAAGGATTACAGAGCCGCAGCAATATTCAGAGAATATGATATTGATTTTTGTTGTGGCGGTCGGAAATATCTGGCAGACGTTTGCCATGAGAAGGGGATTGACTTTACTGATCTTGTTGAAAAAATTGATGAGCTATTATTAAAGGACGACAGTCCAGCGAATGATTTTAAGGATCTCGATATCGGTTCACTCTGCGATTATATTGTCAGGGTTCATCACGGTTATATTTTGAAGACCCTGCCTGATCTTAAAGTATATACGCGCAAGATAGCCGGGGTTCATGGAAGCCATCATAAGGAACTGGAAGAAATAGCAGAGATATTCAGCAGAACCGGAGATGAACTTCTAGATCATTTGGAAAAAGAAGAGCGATTGATATTTCCATCTGTTAAACAGCTTTTAAGAGGAGATTCATCAGGCGCAGCTGCTTTACTGGCAAAGGAACTTGAAAAACTGGCAGAAGAGCATGAAAGTGCAGGATCTGCCCTGGCATATATAAGAAAAGTATCGAACGGATATTTTATTCCGGAGGATGGATGCAACACATGGCGCGTTGCATTTGGCATGCTTGAAAATTTTGAAGATGACCTTCATATGCACGTACACCTTGAGAATAATATTCTATTCCCCTCAGTTTCAGAAATAATTAAAAACCTAAAATAATGAAAACAGCTACAAAAAACCTGGAAAATGATCACGATAATATCCTGCAACTTCTTGATGTGATGGAACACATATCTGGAATGCCTCAACCTGATGTCAGCCATCTTGAGAGCATCGTGGATATAATAAAGAATTTTGCTGACGGGACACATCATGCGAAAGAGGAGAATATATTATTCCCTCTGCTGGCAGAAAGAGGATTTTCTTTATCACAGGGGCCGGTTGCAGTTATGTTGTTTGAACATGTGCAGGGCCGGAATTATGTTAAGGGTATTGATGATAATATAAAACTCTATAAGAAGGGAACACCAGGTGCCCTGGAGGAAATATATAAAAATATGTCGGGATACGCAGAATTATTGCGCAATCACATTGCCAAAGAGAATAATGTTTTATTCAGAATGGCAGATAATGTCCTTTCAGAAGATGATCAGATGGAAACTCTGGCCCTTTTTGATGAAGCAGAACATAAAACGGGGTCAGTTACCAGCAGTGGTGAATATATTAAGAGGATCAGGGAACTAGTTTCATTCTATGGTGTTTAACCTTAAAATACCTGGCATATATCCATATATTAAATAAAAAAACCTTATAATCATGAAGACAAAAAAATTGTGGATTGGATTTATTTCCGTAATGGTGATTTCCTTTTCAGTTCTCCTTTATTTCGGAAGGGAAATATACCATCAGGCACCTCCTGTTCCTTTAAAAGTTGTTAAGACTGATGGTACAGTTATTTTTACCGGGCGCCAGATAAAGGACGGTCAGAATGTCTGGCAATCGTTGGGAGGTCAGGAGCTTGGAACAGTGTGGGGCCATGGAGCTTATCAGGCCCCGGACTGGAGTGCTGACTGGCTTCATAAGGAGGCTACATTTATGCTCGATTCAATGGGTCTGGCACAGAACGGGCTTCCGTTTACAAAACTTGATGATGCCAGTAAGGCATATCTGAAAGCCGAACTGCAGGAGGAAATAAGGAAGAATACTTATGATCCAAAAACAGGTATACTTACTGTATCTCCGCTGAGGGCTGAGGCAATAGCATCCAATTCAAAGTTCTACACTTCTTTATTTACAGGTGATCCTGCACTTGAAGGTCTGCGTGATGCCTACAGTATACCTGATAATGCATTACATGACAATGTAAGGGCCAGGGATCTTGATGCTTTCTTTTTCTGGATTTCCTGGGCCTGTGTAACAGATCGTCCGGGCCAGTCAATAAGCTATACCAATAACTGGCCATCAGAAGATCTTGTAGGAAATAAACCGACTGGATCGCTTATTTTATGGACAGGTTTCAGTGTAATAGTGCTTATTGCAGGTATCGGTCTTATGGTATGGTATTATGCACGCAGGAGAAGTAGTGGTGAAGATGTTATCCCGAAGGATTTTCCACTTGTAAATGAGACACAGACACCTTCCCAGAAAGCTACTGTTAAATATTTCTGGATTGTATCGGCTCTTCTGCTTGTCCAGGTTATTATGGGGATCATTACAGCTCACTTCACAGTGGAGGGGCAGGGTTTATATGGAATACCCCTTGCTAAATTCCTTCCTTATCCTGTAACCCGGACCTGGCATATACAGATTGCCATTTTCTGGATCGCCACTTCGTGGCTTGCCACAGGTTTATATTATGCACCTGCGATTTCAGGAGTTGAACCCAGGTTTCAGAAGTTTGGAGTCAACTTCCTTTTTATAGCACTTCTTATAATTGTCCTTGGATCCATGGCAGGACAGTGGATGGGCGTAATGCAACGGCTGGGTCTTGTTCAGAATTTCTGGTTCGGTCACCAGGGTTATGAGTATGTTGACCTCGGCCGTTTCTGGCAATTATTTCTTTTTATTGGTCTTATTATCTGGCTCGTGCTTATGGGACGGGCGAGATATGGCCAGCTTTGAAGCAGAAGACAGAAAACAGAAGCCTCCTTGTTCTGTTTCTTATATCGACAGTTGCCATTGCCGCCTTTTACGGGGCAGGACTGATGTGGGGAAGACAAACCAACCTGGCTATAGCGGAATATTGGCGCTGGTGGGTTGTTCATCTGTGGGTGGAAGGATTCTTCGAGGTGTTTGCTGCTGTTGTGGTCGCCTTCCTCTTTGTGCGACTGAAGATACTTAAAGCTGCCACAGCAACTACCGCCGTCCTGTTTTCAACAATAATCTTCCTTAGCGGAGGTATACTGGGTACTTTCCATCATCTTTACTTTACTGGGACACCTACTGCTGTAATGGCCCTGGGGGCAACCTTCAGTGCTCTGGAAGTGGTGCCCCTTGTATTAATGGGATTTGAAGCATGGGATAACCTGAGCCTTAGCAGGAGTACGGAGTGGATAAAAGCATACAAATGGCCTATTTACAGTTTTATTGCAGTAAGTTTCTGGAACCTTGTCGGTGCCGGGATATTCGGGTTTCTTATTAATCCGCCAATTGCCCTTTACTATATGCAGGGGCTCAATACCACGCCGGTACATGGTCACACTGCTTTATTCGGCGTATACGGTATGCTTGGAATAGGCCTTATGCTTTTTGTCCTGCGCGATATGGACAGGCAAGCTGTATGGAAACAGAAATGGATCAGGTTTGCTTTCTGGAGTATAAATATCGGACTGACAGCAATGGTGTTAATAAGTATTCTTCCAATCGGACTTGCCCAGACAGTTGCAAGTGTGAAAGAAGGATTATGGTATGCCCGCTCGGCAGAATTCATGCAACAACCGGCATTGGTAACACTGAAATGGCTGAGGATCGTAGGTGATACCATTTTCGCACTTGGCACACTGGCACTTGCCTGGTTTGTTTTTGGATTGAAATTTGGCTGGAGCATAGAAAAGAGGGGCTAAGAAGAAGAGGAGAGTTTCCTTCTTACTGAAAATATTACCGTTACCCGGTTGCTTTATCCATGCAAGGGTGTTAAATTAGGGGATTAAAACGATAAAAAAATTCCATTATGTTTAAAAGTGAGGTATATAACAGGAGGAGAGAAACTCTCCATAACAAGATCGGATCAGGTATAGGCCTTTTTATCGGCAATGTTGAAGCGTCGATGAATTATCCCGACAATACATATCATTTCAGACAGGACAGTGATTTCCTTTACTTTTTTGGTCTTGATATGCCCGGTTTTGTTGGTCTGATGGATTTTGATACAGGTGTTGACAGGCTCTTTGGCAACGATTGTGATATGGATGATATTATATGGATGGGTCCACAGCCTACTGTTAAAGAGCTTGCCCTTCAGTGTGGTATAAAGGAAACTGCTCCCTTATCTGACCTTGAAGGCTTTATACATGAAGCAATATCAAAGAACAGGACAATACATTTCCTTCCTCCTTACAGGGGGGAGTCGAAGATGACCCTGGGTTCTCTGCTTAAGGAAAATCCCTGCCAGATGAAGTCAAAGGCCTCTGTTGAACTTATAAAGGCTGTTATCTCCATGAGATCGATAAAAGAGCCTGAAGAAATAGTTGAAATAGAAAAAGCACTCAGCGTGGCTTATGATATGCATGTAACAGCCATGAAGATGTGCAAGGAAGGTGTTACGGAAAAGGAGATTTTCGGAACTATAGAAGGGATTTCCCTGGCTAAGGGTGCCGGAACCTCCTTCCCGGTTATCCTGAGCATTAACGGTCAGACCCTGCATAATCACAAGCATGTGAACATACTTAAGAAAGGCAGGATGATGGTAACTGACGCAGGAGCAGAATCAGATATGCATTATGCCGCCGATATAACCAGGACAACACCTGTGGGTGGCACATTCAGCCAGATGCAGAAAGACATTTATGAAATTGTTTTAAAAGCCAATACTGAAACTATCGATGCAACTCGACCTGGAATGTCGAATCGTGATTTGCATTTTATGGCATGCCGGATACTCGCTTCAGGATTGAAGGATCTCGGTATCATGAAAGGCAATGTGGAAGATGCAGTGGCTGCAGGCGCTCATGCTTTATTCATGCCTCATGGTCTGGGTCATATGATGGGGCTGGATGTTCATGATATGGAAGGCCTTGGAGAAAATTATGTGGGCTATAATGATGAGGTGAAAAGGAGCAACCAGTTCGGACTGGCTTTCCTGCGATTTGCCCTGCCTTATAAGACCGGACATGTATTTACTGTTGAACCTGGGTGTTATTTCATACCGGAACTGATTGACCAATGGAAGTCTGAAGGCAAGTTTACCGAATTCATCAATTATGGGAAGATTCCGGAGTATATGCCGGTTGGTGGTATCAGGATTGAGGATAACGTTCTGATAACTGAAAACGGGCATAAACTTCTGGGCAAACCTATTCCTAAGACAGTAGCTGAGATAGAGTCTGTTTGTGCCTGACAGGTGTGTCCGGTCCTTTTGGTCATGGCATCATTTCAAAAGGTATTCTTTCTATTTTCCAGTTACACCAGGGAATACTGCAAGGCTCTCATGTCCTTCATCGTCAACTGATTGTACGGCAAAGAAGTAATTATCCTTTGAATAGGGCAGGGTGATCTCGTTACCACTAATGAATATTTTCTTTTCCCATAATGGCTGGCAGGTCTCTCGCATAAGGACATAATAGCCTGCCGGCTTCTTCCCCTTTTGCGGAGTTTCCCATCTTAGGGTTGTTGAGTTTGTGAGTCCGGATACTACCATATTGCAATCTACAGGTTCACTGGGTGCCAGGGCGAGGTTTGCTATTACTGCCAGGTTTACACAGGTGTTCTTCCTTACATACTCATAATCGACGAATTCCGGCAGGTCTCCTTCCTGTATACCATTAACCATTGCAGGAACCTTATGTGTATGATCGTAGTTTTCATTGAATTCGCATAACCTGACAGCAGTGAATCCGACACGTGAGAAAGGGGTCTGGTCACCTCCGCGGCCAAACCTGTCATTCCTGTAAATAAGTGTTACACCAAGCTGGTCTACATAGCGTTCACCAACTTCTTTTACATAACGGGCCAGCTGCCTCGACCTGCTGTCGTTATCCCCCGCGGTATATTTCCTGAGAGCAGCTTCTCTTTTGGTTTCAACAGCAGGAATACCTTCACTGAAAACTCTCAGTTTCATGTTATCGCTCAGAAGTGTCCCGCTTGAGCGACTGTTGCCTATCATATCATTGTTAAGCATGGCGATGATATTCCAGTTTTCTTCTTTTGCCCTGGATGCCACATGCTGAGATCCGTATAATCCCTGTTCTTCGCCGGAGACAGCCATCAGGACTATTGTTACCGGAAATTTTTCCTTCGAAAGTATCCGTGTCAGCTCAAGGACAGCCGCTACTCCCGATCCATCATCATCTGCCCCTGGTGCTCTGCTGGTACTGTCATTGTCGATTGCAGCACGCGAATCGAGGTGGGCACTTACTACAATTATCCTGTCATCGGCAGGATCAGTTCCCTTTATGGTGGCCACCACATTCTTTAAAGACACCTTATGGGGGATCCTTTCTCCATTTCCCCCTGTAGTATATTCATCAAATGCCACAGAGAGTCTTCCCCCGGAACCTGGAATATTTTTCTCCATCTCCTTTTTTATCCAGTTCCAGGCAGCACCAATTCCTTTTTCTGGATCATCCTTCACACTCAGATCATGCCTTGTATAGAAACCGACAAGAGTTACTACATCATTTTCAATGTTTTCCCTCGATATTTCATCAGTCATCCTCTTTATATCAGGGTCACGGTTATCAATAACCTGGGCTTTTACCCCGATTAAGCAAAAAAAGAGGGCGAGTGTGATAAGAATTTTTTTCATACGCGGAAATCAGAAAGCCTTGTAAAATTCCCTGTTGAGGCGCGCAATATTTGTAAGCTTTATCTGTTTCGGGCATTCTGCTTCACAGGCACCTGTGTTTGAACAGTTGCCAAAGCCAAGTTCATCCATTTTAGCCACCATGGCCCTGACCCTGTCTTTCCCTTCAATGCGGCCCTGTGGGAGAAGGGCAAACTGTGATACCTTAGCTGATACGAACAGCATAGCAGAAGCATTTTTACAGGCAGCTACACATGCACCACATCCAATACATATTGATGAATCGAATGCTTCATCGGCATTCTTTTTGGGGATTAGTATTGAATTGGCATCAGGGGCGGCCCCGGCATTGACATTAATATATCCGCCTGCCAGCTGGATTTGATCGAAAGCGGTTCTGTCAACAATGAGGTCTTTTATTACCGGGAAGGGTTTTGCGCGCCATGGTTCCACCCACACTGTTTCTCCATCTTTGAAGTAGCGCATAGACAGGTGACAGGTTGTTATTGCAGGCACAGGTCCGTGAGGATGACCATTTATATACATACCGCATGATCCGCAGATACCTTCACGGCAATCGTGATCGAAAGCAATAGGATCCTTATCCTGTTCAATAAGACTTTTATTAAGCGCATCAAGCATCTCAAGGAATGACATCTCGGGAGATACTTTGTCCATCGGGTAAGTAACAAATTCACCCTTTGACTCTGAATTTTTCTGGCGCCATATCTTAAGTGTGAGTTTCATATGTAATAGTGTTAATTTGTTATGTCGTTATGTCGTTATGTCGTTATGTCGAAACCCCTTTATGGTGGTCAGACTTTTGCAGGGTGCTGTACTGGCAATATGCGATCCGGCTCTTGTGCCACTATTTGTAACTTCTGACTTTAAGCTCCACTTCTTCAAATTTCAGTTCTTCCTTATGAAGAATATGGGGTTTATCTTCACCGGTATATTCCCATGCGGCCACATATGCAAAGTTTTCATCGTCCCTTTTAGCTTCCCCGTCGGCTGTCTGATATTCTTCCCTGAAATGTGCACCGCACGATTCTTTACGGTTAAGTGCATCAGTCACAAGCAATACGGCCAGCTCAAAATAGTCGGCAACTCTTCCTGCTTTCTCAAGCTCCATGTTAAGCTCTCCGGCGGTACCGGGAATGTTAAGATCTTTCCAGAACTCTTCTTTTAGTTCCTTTATCATGACAAGAGCTTCCTTGAGTCCTTTTTCATTTCTTATCATACCACAATGGTCCCACATTATTTTGCCAAGACGTTTATGAAAAGAAGTAGCTGTCTGCTTGCCTTTTATTGACATCAGCTTGTTGATTCTCTCATTAACTTCTTTTTCGGCTTCTTCAAATTCCGGTGTTTCTGTGGAAATCCTTGGTGTGCGGATCTCGTCGGCAAGGTAGTTGTTAATAGTGTTGGGTAGAATAAAGTAACCATCTCCTGATGTTTGCATTAGAGAGCTGGCTCCCAGTCTGTTAGCTCCGTGATCTGAGAAGTTGGATTCACCAATGGAATAAAGCCCGGGTATTGTTGTCATTAACTCGTAATCGACCCACAAGCCTCCCATTGTATAATGACCCGCAGGATAAATTCTCATTGGTTGCTCATAGGGGTTTATTCCTGTAATAGTATGGTACATCTCAAAAAGATTACCATACCTGTCTTCAATTACCTTTTTACCCAGTTTCTTTATGGAGTCCCTGAAATCGAGGTTAACTGCAAGGCCTGTTTCTCCCACGCCATAACCGGCATCGCATCGCTCTTTGGCTGCACGTGAAGCCACATCCCTCGGTACCAGGTTGCCAAAGGCAGGATATCGTCTTTCGAGGTAATAATCCCTTTCTTCCTCGGGAATCTGGTTGGCCGGCCTCTTATCTCCCTTAGTTTTTGGTACCCAGATACGACCATCATTCCTGAGAGATTCCGACATTAGTGTCAGTTTCGATTGAAACTCATTTAACTGTGGAACAGATGTGGGATGTATCTGAACAAAGCTGGGATTGGCAAAAAAGGCTCCTTTCTTATGGGCTTTCCAGGCAGCTGAAGCATTTGAGTTAACTGCAAGAGTCGACAGGTAATATATTGTACCGTAACCTCCTGTAGCAAGTACCACAGCATGTGCCCCGTGACGTTCGATTTCACCTGTAAGCAGGTTACGTGCGATTATGCCCCTGGCTTTACCGTCAATGATTACAAGTTCAAGCATTTCCCGTCTTGGATACATTGTTACGGTGCCTTTTTTTATCTGCCTGTTAAGTGAGGAATAGGCTCCCAGGAGACACTGTTGGCCTGTCTGTCCCTTTGAATAAAACGTTCTGGAAACCTGTACACCGCCGAATGACCTGGTGTCGAGTGTTCCTCCATAGTCTCTTGCAAATGGAACACCTAAAGCCGTAAAATGATCAATTACCTCGTTGCTTACCTCGGCAGCCCTGTAAACATTTGCTTCCCGTGCCCTGAAATCACCTCCTTTTATCATATCATAAAAAAGACGGTAAATACTGTCACTGTCGTGTTTATAGTTCTTTGCAGCATTTATACCTCCCTGCGCAGCTACAGAGTGAGCTCGTCGGGGTGAATCCTGATAACAGAAAACCTTCACATTATATCCAAGCTCTCCAAGAGTAGAGGCGGCACCGGCACCGGATAAACCGGTACCTACAATAATTATCTCAAGTTTTTTCTTGTTGGCCGGATTGACCAGTTTTGAAAATGCTTTATAATTGGTCCATTTTTGTGCTAACGGACCAGCTGGTATCTTTGCGTCTAATTTTCCCATAATAATTTTTTCTTTATCGGATTACCTGAATAGCCATAATGAAACTGCAATGAGGGCAAAGCCTGCCGGTAGTACTATAGCATAAAAGACAGCTACTACCTTAACGACCGGCGACCATATTCTATGATTGAGGCCAAGGGTCTGAAAGGCCGAATAAAAGGCATGATAGAGGTGAAAGCCCAGCAGGGCAAAGCATGCCAGGTAAATATAGTCATATGCCGGTATCTTGAACAGCTGGTGAGCAACTGAATAAAAATCCTCAGCATTGCCCTGCACTATACCCAGCTTAATGAAATAGAAATTGAAAAAGTGAATGACCAGGAAAGTGAGAATTGTAGCACCTGTCCAGATCATAAATCTGGAAAAGAAAGATGTCCTGGCTTTACTCCCGCCCGAGTATCTGACAGGACGAGCTATCCAGTTCTGGATCTGCAGGTAAATGCCCCAGATGAAGTGAATCAGAATCGCAGCCATTAAGACTATTTCCATTATTTTTATAAGAGGGAATGTTGCCATAAAATGTGCTGCTTTGTTAAAAGGCACCGGATCACTCTTAAGTAACATGAGGTTGATGTAAAGATGAAGAGGTAAAAAAGTAAGCAGGAAAAGTCCTGCAAGTGCCATAACAAATTTTTTGGTAACAGAGGAAAACAAAACTTTGCTCATTGCGATAGATATGTTAGTAGTTTATCTTATTGTCAGGGATAGGAAACCTGTGAACAATGGTTCAATAATACTTCTTTAATATTTTTTTTACAATTATCACTTCATGCTAATTATCACAAATGAACCGCAGGCGGCAGCGGTCATGATTTATATCAGGAATTGGCTAACTTTACAAATCTAATAAATTAAGCTCATGATTTATATAAATAATGGGAAAAGAATATCTTATACCGATTCATTGAAAGGATATCCTGTTGTCCTGCTTCACGGATATCTAGAAACCTCTGAATCGTGGAATGGTTTCAAAGATAAACTGGCTGCTTATTTCAGGGTAATTGCGATTGACCTTCCGGGGCACGGATTGTCAGATATACTTGGCGAGACACAGACAATGGAAGACATGGCCTTTTCTGTTAAAAGCCTTTTGGACAATATTGGTGTTTCAAGATTTTTTATGACAGGACATTCCCTCGGTGGTTATGTTACCCTTGCCTATGCCGATATGTTTGGTGATTCTTTATCCGGTTTTTGTCTTTTTCATTCACATCCGTTCCCTGATACTGCTGAAGCTGTACAGAAGCGTGAAAGAGAGATTGCTATGGCACAATCGGGGCAGAAAGGTGATTTTTATCCGGAAAATATTAAGAGGATGTTTGCTGACAATAACCTCCTGAAATATAATGAAGCAGTAAAAAAAGCTCAGTATATTGCATCAGGAGTTAGTGCTGCTGGCATAATTGCTGTATTAAGGGGAATGATGCTTCGTCCTTCAAGGTTATTTATTGTTGAAGAAGGTAAGGTACCATTCCTGTGGATACTGGGTGTTCTTGACAATTATATTTCTTACGATTCAGTTAAGGCCGGGGTTAAATTACCTGCAGGTTCTGCTTTAGTGGCACTGGAAAATTCAGGGCATATGGGATTTATCGAGGAGCAGGACCGATCTGTAAATATAATTGCAGATTTTATCACATCCCACGCAGATCACAAATGATTATAATCCCGGTTATTTCTGACTGGCAGTCCCTTCTTCTTCAGCTTTCTCCGCTTCAAGATACCTGATTGCAAATTTCAGAGTAGTATCAATGTTTTGCCATATTGGATAAAACCCTTTGTTATCAAGGATATTTCTGGCAATATAAGCTTCGATCTGGGTGTTTATTATGCTGCCCGATACCTTCAGCCCTTCACGGTCTTTCTTAACACCATTTGCAGAGGCAAACTTAACAAACTGGTCAAGCAATGCCTGTTTGTCGAGGTATTTTTCCATTTCTCCCGACTCTGTGTATTTTTTCAGGGTCTCCCTGTTTTTCTCTGTATAACTCAGGGCAAACCTGTAAATAAGCGATCTGACCCTGAGGAAATATGGTGAGACTCCTGATGTGTCTGCAGGGACAAATTTGTCTGGCATTATGCCTCCACCACCATAGACAATCTTTCCTCCCGGTGTAGTAAACTTAAGTGAATCGGCAAAATGTATGCTGTCGGCATCTTCAAATTCACCATGCATGTAACGGTTATTAAGATCGTTATAATATTTTTCAAAACCATCATTGTAGGGCTTCTGAATAGACCTTCCGGTAGGGGTGTAGTACCGGGCTACTGTAAGTCTCATTCCTGAGCCGTCGGGGAATGATATAGGTTCCTGGACAAGTCCTTTTCCGAAAGAACGGCGACCTATTATTGTTCCACGGTCATTATCCTGAAGAGCCCCTGCAAGGATTTCACTTGCCGATGCACTCCATTCATCGATCAGAACTACGAGATCACCTGTTTCAAATTCACCGTCGCCAGTTGCCCGTGCCTCATTTCTTGGTTGTGTACGTCCTTTTGTATATACAATAAGATCGCCCTTTTTCAGGAACTGGTTTGCTATCTGTATAGCTGCTTCCATTATACCGCCCGGATTACCACGAAGATCAAGGATCAGGCTTGTCATTCCTCTGCTTTTCAGATCGTGCAACGCTTTCATGAACTCATCAAAGGTTGTCATGGCAAAATTATTGATCTTGATATACCCGATATAATCATTTATCATATAATCGACATCAACGCTGTACATAGGAATCTTGTCGCGGGTTATCTCAAAAGGTATCAGCTCTTTCTGTCCCTGTCTGAGTACTTTGATATTTACCACAGTTCCCCTGGGCCCTTTCAGAAGACTCATCACTTTCTCATCACCGATATGCTGTCCTGCCACAAGGGAATCATTTACATAAATTATTTTATCACCAGGCAATATTCCGAGCTTTTCGGAAGGTCCGCCGGGTATTGTGCTGATAACAACAATTGTATCTGTAAGCATACTGAATGATATGCCTATTCCTTCGAAATTTCCCTGAAGAGGTTCATTAGCACGTGCAAGTTCCCTTGCCGGAATATAAACCGAGTGAGGATCAAGCTTCTTAAGGATAGCAGGAATTGCTGCGTTTTCAAGAGAATTCCTGTTTATAGAATCAACATAACTGGATTGTATAATATTGATAATACTGTTTAGTTTGTCATTTCTCAGGCCCATGCCAGAGTAGGGCGAGGCAGCATTATCAGCCGGAAGGAATTTACCTATCAGGATACCTGCAGCCAGGGCAACTCCCAGCATCAAAGGAAGAAAAATACTTCTTTTTTTATTATCGTAACTCATAAATGTCTTTTTCTAAATCAATATAAACTATTTCTATACCTGCACGACGCAACAGATCCAGCCCGTCTGTCTTATGATACTGATTGCAATACACTACTCTTCTGATTCCGGATTGTATTATAAGCTTAGAACATTCCATGCAGGGAGAACTTGTTACATATAATGTTGAATTTTCACTTGAATTATTAGACTTGGCAACCTTTGTTATTGCATTTGCCTCCGCATGAAGCACGTAAGGTTTTGTAACATTGTTTTCATCTTCACAAACATTTTCAAATCCGGCAGGTGTTCCGTTATAGCCATCCGAAATAATCATCCTTCCTTTTACTATAAGGGCACCTACTTTCCTGCGGATACAATACGAATTTTCAGCCCAGATAAGTGCCATCCTGAGGTAGCGCTTGTCAAAAGCAGTCTGTTTCTCTCCGTAAGGTTTCAATATCTGTTTATCTGACATTATCACCTGCCATGTTTCTAGCTTTAAAAGGGTTCAAAGTTAATGAATTTATAATTGTTTTACCATATCCTCCGGCTTATCAAAACAGGATGGGCTCTTTATATTTTAATTATTCGGATTAATTAAGACCTAATTGTGCATTTCTCTGGTTTATACAACTGTGGGACGCTAATTTTATTATAAAACCGGTCTTAATCTTATTTTAATCTTACATTAATCTGTTTTTAACTCAGGCATGTAATTCACGCTATAACTTTGACATGTTATTTTTAATTGTTCTTTGAATAGTATTTATGAGAAATATAAAATATGATCTCAAAATCCCCTGTAATCTCTTTAGGACAGAGACAGTTTTGAGTGGGGGGGATAATTAAAATGGAAAAAAGTATTGGACATGTATTAATTAAAAAATTATTAGTCATGAAAAAATTAGCATTAATTACAGCGACATTCATGTTTACAATGGGATATGCTTTCGGGCAGCCCCAGATGATGGAGAAAAAAGACATTAAAGAAGCAAAAAGTGAAATTAAAACCGAAAGGGTTGCACTGCGTAAGCTTGATGGAAACATAGTGAGCACACAGGCTAAAGAGAATTTTAATATTGATTTTAAGAACGCTAAAAACGCTCAATGGAAGAGAGTTGATACCTTCGATGAGGTGGCTTTTAATTTGGGAAATAAAAAATTGAAAGCATACTATGATTACAACGGTACTCTGGTTGGTACCACTCAGAACGAAACATTTGCTAAAATACCGGCCAGTGCGCAGAAGGAAATTAAAGAGAAATATCAGGGTTATAAAATCGGGCCGGTAATATTCTTCAAAGACAACCAGGCCAACCAGACCGACATGGTATTATGGGCTACTCAGTTTGATGATGCAGACAATTATTTTGTTGAACTTAATAAAGGTTCTGAATCTATTGTTCTGAAAGTAGATCCTTATGGAATGGTATCATATTTTAAAAAGCTTTCGTAGTAAAGGCTATTTTGGTTGAACAGAAGTGCGTCCCTTTAAAAGGGGCGCATTTTTTTTGTTATCATATTAATGAGTGTTTTTATCTCAGATAATCCCTGAAATACCTATATTTGAGTTACCGGAAATACTGAATAACCTTTGATTATTAATCCAGGTCTAATCATTAATATTTGTTTTATGCTGAATCCTTCACATTTTCACCCTATGCTGGTACATTTTCCTATAGCACTGATCCTGGTAGGATTTGTAGCAGATGTCGTTTCTCTTTTTATTAAAAGTGAAAAATGTCTGTCGAAGACAGGGTTTTATCTAATGGTCCTCGGAGCTGTCTCTGCTCTTGCAGCATGGTCAGCCGGACAACTATTTACCAATCCTCCCACTATAGGAGAAATGGCAAATGTTTTTGAACACCATGAAACAGGAGCAACTATAACTCTTATCCTGATATCTCTGGGCGCTGCATTCAGGGTATGGCTTGTAGTTAAGAAGAAGGAGGAAACTCAGCTTAAATGGGTTGCTTTCGGACTGTTTCTTCTTGCTGTACTGTCAATTACTTACACAGGGTATATGGGCGGTACAATTGTATACGGTTTCTGATTTTATTTCTTAAATATGGACGTTTTTTGCATCCTACTGTAGTTGCACAGTAAAGTGGATTTTTATGGCTGCCGGTATGACATTCGCCGAAAAAATAATTCTGTTCTGCAGGGATCTTGATTTTAAAGGTGAGCTGCCCGAAGGTATATCAATAATGAATCCATATAAGGATAGCCCACTTGTTATGAGTCTCGTAAGCGATTTTTACAAAAAATTTTACAGTGATAATAATATGCGGCATATGATACTTGGCATTAACCCTGGAAGATTTGGCGCAGGTATCACAGGCATTCCTTTTACAGATACACATCGCCTTAAGAACTTTTGTGGATTATCATATAATGGGCCTGATACATTTGAAACATCGTCGGTATTTGTTTATGAAATGATTTCCGAATATGGGGGTGTTGAAAGTTTTTATTCTGATTTTTTTATCAGCGCTGTTAGTCCTCTTGGCTTTACATCATTGAATGCCAGGGGGAAGGAAGTCAATTATAACTACTATGACAGCAAAAAACTAAAGGAAACTGTCTCTGACTTCATTTTATCCAGCCTGAGAAGGCAGCTGGACTTCGGGATTAAAACAGATAAATGTTTCTGTCTGGGCTCAGGTAAGAATTTTAAATTCCTGTCGGATATAAATGCTGATTTTCACTTCTTCGGTTCGATAGTGCCCCTTGAACATCCCCGTTTTATAATGCAATACAGGACAAAGAGGAAAAAGGAGTTTATAAGGAAATATATTACCGAATTGGGGAAAATCAGGTGAACGGACTATTTCTTTTTCCCCTGTTTATGGAGCAGAATCGTTGTCTCATCCACAGTTACCATGTGGCCTTTGTTAATCTTTTCAAAATATGGTTTAATTGACTCAAAGAATACATCAATTTTCTCCGGATCATCTATTATTTCAACAATAAGCGGAAGCTTTTCAGTAATCTCCCATAGCTTATTGGAGTATATTTCGCTGCTTGATCCGAAACCCATTATCCCTTTAAGAACTGTGGCTCCTGTAATGCCGTATCTCCTTGCGGCAAATATTATCACCTCATAAAGAGGAGTGTGTCTGAACTTATCAGTAGAGCTGATATAGATGCGTAATCTTTTTGCTTTGTCGTGAGGATTCATTTTATTATAAGGTTTTTGGTATCAGTACTCCTGCGAAAGTGGCAGCTATTCCGAGAAAAATGCTTAACCCGGTATATAATGCAAAGTGAAAAAAATCACCATCCCTTAACATCATAAGGTTCTCATTGGCAAAGGTTGAAAATGTTGTGAATCCACCACAAAATCCCACAGCAAGAAACATTTTCCATCCGGGATTTAATAAAGCTCCCCTGTCAGAAAGGCTGTAAACGAGGCCAATAAGGAAACAACCTGCTATGTTGACAAGAAATGTCCCGTATGGAAAAGATGACGGGAAATTATTCTGCATAATCCTCGATGCCAGGAACCTTGAAATACTTCCCAGAAATCCGCCAGTTCCTATTAGTAACAATGTTTTTATCATGATTTATGTTGAGATATTAAAAGACTGGTATCCAGCCTCCTTTGCAAAAATATAAAAATCCGGCCATAGTCAGGTCTTAAGGGGCCGTAAATAGACTCGTTCATTTGCAGAGATAGTATCATAAATAAATTAATTGCCTTGAGGGTTCTTACTTACAATTGGTGTTTTTAAATTCAGTCTCTTTATCCGCCATGCTGAACAATGCACCCATGTCTGTGTTAGTTCAGTGTATCTGCAGATATTACCAGGGTTTGTCAGTGCAGTTAATAATTTTAAAATGCCCTTGATCAGCAGATGAACAGAGTTTCGTAACTTAGCTTAATATTGATAAAATTCTCATGACAGGGAAACTGGCACTTCTAGCAATTTTTGGCATTGCCATGGCTCATTTTGAAGGTGTCGTTGTCGTTTACCTTCGTAAAGCCCTTGGAATGCTCGATTCCGAATCAAACAGGGAATCTCTTGATAAGATACCAAGGAGATTTTTAACAATTGAAATGACACGAGAAGCGGCAACAATTGTGATGCTTGTTGTTCTGGCCTATATTTCAGGAGGGACACTAATTGAAAAAGCTGTTTTTTTTCTGTGGACCTTTGCTTTCTGGGATCTGTTTTATTATGCGTCACTGTATATTCTTATAAGATGGCCCGAAAGCCTTAATACCATTGATGTACTGTTTCTTATTCCAAAGCCGTGGATTGCCCCGGTTTGGGTACCGGTTACAATTTCTTCCCTCACAATCATAGCTATTGCATTACTTGCCCTGTCCGGGATTTTATGATTGTTTCGGAATAAAATGGTCCCGGTAGTTGTCTTTAATCCGGATTGTCCGTAATAATTCAAAAATATTATCTCATGAAAAAAATGTTGGTTTTTGCAGGCAGTATTCTAATCCTGCTAACAGGCTCAGTCCTTTCAGCACAACATGCCGGTTCTGATTACAGGATTGTGAACACTTACCATCTTCCAGGTGATGGATTTTGGGACTATCTTTCTGTCGATGAGGCAGGAAGCAGGCTTTTCCTTTCTCACGGGACAGTTGTACAAGTAGTCGATCTGAAAACCGGACAGCTTGCCGGTACAATTGAAGACACCCCTGGTGTTCACGGAATAGCCCTGGCACCCGATCTTAACAAGGCCTTTATCAGCGTAGGCCGTAATGCTTCGGTGAAGGTTATTAACCTCAAGACTCTTGCAGTAATAGCAGATGTTAAGGTAACTGGAGAGAATCCCGATGCCATAATATATGATAAGTATTCAGGAAAGGTACTGACATTCAATGGAAGAACAGCCAATGCCACAGTCCTTGATGCTTCAACAAACCAGGTTGTCGGGACAATAGCCCTGGAAGGCAAGCCTGAATTTCCCGCAGCAGATGGTAAGGGTAAACTTTATGTCAATATAGAGGATAAGAGCCTTATTTCGGTAATCGATCTGAATTCTCTTAAAGTGATAGCTTCGTGGCCTATTTCTCCCGGTGAAGAGGCCAGCGGCCTGGCTCTTGACAGGGAGACGAACCGTTTGTTTGCTGTTTGCAGTAATAAACTGATGGTTGTGGTTAATGCCATTACAGGGAAAGTTATAACTACTTTACCAATCGGCGAAGGTTGTGACGGAGTTAAGTTTGATCCGGGACTTAAAAGAGCTTATGCTTCAAACGGAGATGGGACTCTTACTGTAGTACAGGAAACAGATAATGATCAGTTCCGGGTTCTGACCAATGTTAAGACAGCTCCCGGTGCAAGGACCCTGGCTATTGATACAAAAACACATCACATTTATACACCTACTGCAGAGTTTAATCCGGCTCCTGCCGCAACAGCTGACAATCCACATCCGCGCAGAAGCCTGAAATCCGGATCATTCTATGTTATGGATATAGCTCTTTCACAATAATAGGAAGTGCTTAATATCAGGTAATTTTATTTATTGGACTGACAGAAAAGGGTTGTTTGGGAAGGTTCTTTTGAACTTTTCCGGCGGCCCTTTACTTTTTGAATAATAGTTGCAGCCTGCATTTTTTAAGACCCTAATTTCCAAAAGCGGTTTTGGATTTTGCCTGGGATAAAGTGAAATTAAAGTGTGAGAATGTTAAATGATGCTAATTTATCGGATAGATTTTGTAAAACATAAATGAATTTAGGTTATTCGTTTATATTTGGGTTAAAATTCATTTAACCTTAACTACCTTACCTGAAATGAGAATTAACAGTACTTTTTCCCGTTTATTTTTTGTTACAATACTTTTGGTTTCGGGTCAGTTCTTTTTTTCAGCTTCTGGTCAGAAAGCTATTTCCGGAAAGGACAGTACAGTTGATCTCAGCCATCCCAAACAACCCGTTTATACCACAAGCAGGCTTGTAACGCCGAGACCTGTCATTGATGGCAAACTAAATGATGAATGCTGGAAGAAAGGAACATGGGCTGGTAATTTTACTCAATATATTCCTAAAGAGGGGGCAAAACCATCATATCAGACAGAGTTCAATCTACAGTATGATGATAAAAACCTGTACGTGGCTATTCGTGCGTACGACGGAGAGCCTGAAAAAATTCTTCGACTGGCAGGGGCAAGGGACGAATTTGTGGGAGACATGGTAGGCATCAACTTCGATAGCTACCACGATTACAGGACAGGGTTTGAATTCACTATTACCGCATGGGGACAGAAAGTGGATCTGGTGCTGTTTAACCCGGCAAACTGGGATTTAAACTGGAACCCGGTCTGGTTGTGCAAGACCGGACTTGAAGATTCTGCGTGGGTAGCCGAATATGAAATACCATTAAGCCAGTTAAGATACAGCAGGCAAAATGAACAAGTGTGGGGTATGCATTTGTGGAGATGGATAGCGCGGCTTCAGGAGGAAAGCGACTGGGAGATTCAAAGCAAGACCGGCCCGGGTGTCCTTTATAATTTTGGTGAACTCAGAGGAATCAGCAATCTTAAGAAATCCAGGAGACTGGAATTATTGCCATATGCCCTGGGAGATCTTAAAACTATGAAAAAGGATCCCGCTGATCCCTTTACCAGTAAGGGAAGGATATGGGGAGGAAATGCCGGACTGGATGCAAAGATCGGGATATCAAGCAACTTCACTGTCGACCTTACTGTAAATCCCGATTTCGGCCAGGTTGAATCAGATCCATCTGTTATGAATCTTACCGCATTTGAGACTTTCTATGAAGAGAAGAGACCATTCTTCCTGGAAGGGCTGACTATTTTCGACTATAAATTTGATAATATTAACCTGTTCTATTCACGAAGGATCGGACATGCTCCGTCACGCCCTGTAAGCCCTGCCGAAAACCTGTACGTAAAATCTCCCGACAAAACAGCAATTATAAGTGCTGTTAAACTAAGCGGTACCACTTCTAAAGGCCTTTCAGTGGGTCTGATTCAAAGCATAACAGCAAATGAATTTGCAAAGACCAGTGACCAGTACGGAAATAAAAACAGTGTTAAGGTTGAACCTCTCACAAGTTACACAGTAGGCAGGGTACAAAAAGGATATAATGAAGGTAATACAGTAATAGGGGGAATGGTGACTTCCACTAACAGGGTTATCGAAGACAAAAATCTTGAATCGCTGAGTAATAATGCCTATGCCGGCGGGCTTGACCTCTTAACTCATTTCAGGGATAAAGAGTTCTATGTAAGTGCAAAAATGCTGGGTAGCTATATTGATGGCAGTACTACCGCCATCACAGCTCTTGAACAATCTTCAGCCCGGTATTTTCAGCGTCCGGGAGCTGACTATGTCGATTACGATACAACGGCCACAAGCCTTAGCGGATGGGGTGGGAAATTTATGATAGGAAAAGGCGCAAAGGGACACTGGAAATATTCAACCGGCATTTCATTGCTCTCGCCGGGACTTGAACTTAACGATCTGGGATACATGAATTATGCAGATGATATCACACAATCAAATGAAGTGACATATCTGATTACACAACCTGTTTCAATTTTTAACAGCTACGATATAACCCTGGAACAATTCAACTCCTGGAATTTCAGCGGCAGTTACCTTGGATCAGGCGGACACCTGGCGTTCAATTCCACATTCAAAAACCAGTGGAACTTTTCAGCCAACCTCATCTATCATTCAAAAAGCCTGGATACCAGGAAACTGCGCGGCGGATACGATATGATAATGCCTTTTGCGGTTACTTCTTTCGGAAGTCTGACAACCGACCAGGCAAAGAAAGTAATAGGTCAGATTCAGTACAGCTATGAAAAATCGGGGAATAATTCATCACTAAATTATGAAGTACAGCCACGAATAGTATTCCGTCCCATTAACAGCCTCAGGTTGAGTGTAGCTGCAAACTATGACGGCAACCGCGATAATCTTCAGTATGTTGATACTAAGTCTTTCGCATCCGGAAGCAGGTATATACTGGGAAGGATAGATCAGGAGACTCTGGGACTTACATTTAGAATTGACCTCAATATAACACCGGAGTTTTCCATTCAGTATTACGGCAGCCCTTTTATATCCAAGGGTAAATATTCACAGTTGAAATATATCACTAATGCCAGGGCTGAGTCTTACGATAACAGGTTCCAGCTTTATAATACACAAATTTTGCCCGATGGCAATTATCTCCTTAGCGATCCTCTTTACGGGTCATATGACCTCGGCAATCCGGACTTTAATTTCCACGAATTCCGGTCCAATCTGGTAGCAAAATGGGAATACAGGCTTGGTTCATTTATTTATCTTGTCTGGTCTACCCAGCGATCGGGTACAACCGGTGATTCACATGCTTCATTCGGGGAGTCATATAAGCAGCTGAGAAGTATCTTCCCCGATAATGTATTCCTGATTAAACTTAATTACTGGTTCTCTCTCTAGTTTTTTTATAAACAAATACAGTCTTTGAAGCCTCCATATGATATTGCAAAGATTTTTGGTGTTACTATTGAAGAAATCTTTATTTTTGACACCTCAGATATCAAAGACAAGCCATAATGACTGATACAGGAATTGTTTTCAGGCTCATCAAAAAAGAAGATAATAAAGAGATAGCAGAACTTATAAGGGCTGTATTCAGGGAATATGGCATTGATAAACCCGGAACTGTATATTATGATCCGACTACAGATAACCTGCATGGTTTATTCGGAGAAAAAGGATCAGGCTACTGGATTGCCGAGGATAATGGGAAAATAGTGGGAGGATGCGGTATTTACCCTACGCCAGGGCTGCCGGAAGGGTGTGCAGAGCTTGTTAAGCTGTATCTTGCTTCTTCTTACAGAGGCAGGGGATTAGGTTGGGAGCTGATGAATAAATCATTTGACCTTGCACGTGAGTTTGGATACAGGCAATTATATCTCGAATCACTTCCGGAACTTGGGAAGGCAATTTCCTTATACGAAAGTGCCGGTTTCAGAAAACTGCCAGGCCCTCTTGGAAATTCAGGACATTTTGGCTGTAATATATGGATGATACTTGATCTTTGAGAGTTCATTTAAGTCATTTAATTTAGAATCTTTGGAGTTTAACAATTAAAATAAAATGAGATGAATAGTGCTGCTGTTACTGGTTCTTTTATCGTGATTTTTGCTTTGCTCTTTTATACAATAGGCTTTTTGAAAGTCAAAAAAGTAAAAGCTATAAGCAATTCTGTCCTGGTTTTCTATACTATCGGTGTTTCTCTTGATATTACCGCAACTATATTTATGATTTTAGGTTCAACAAAAGGGATCATCACACCACACGGTCTTATTGGCTATTCAGCCCTTTTGGCCATGCTTACGGATACAATTCTTTTCTGGAGGCACAGAACGAAATCAGGTGCATCCAAAGTGTTGGGGAAAGGAGTTCAGCTGTATTCCCGGATTGCCTACTCCTGGTGGGTGATCTGTTTTATTACAGGCGGGCTGCTTGTACTTATAAGCAAAATGCCAAAATAGAGTCTCAGACCCTCCGGGTTAATTTTATCATTTTAGCCTGTCTTTTTCATACTAAATACATAACTTAGCCTTTATCATATTCTAATTATGAGAGGGTTAAAATCTTTCTTGGTTAAACGTCTGAGGAGTATGGGCTATGCCTCCAGGGGTCTTGGAGAACTGATAAGGCAGGAGCCTAATGCACGCATACACCTTTTTGCAGCCGTTAGTGCAGTTATACTTGGTATAATAACCGGTATATCTGTTATTGAGTGGATTATAATAATGATGGCAGCAGGTATGGTGTTTGTTTCTGAGATAATAAACAGCGCCGTGGAGCGATTGGCTGATCTTGTCGATAAGGAAAATAATGAAAAGATCAGGATAATAAAAGACTATTCTGCAGCCGCAGTACTGGTATCTGCAATAGTAGCTCTTACAGCAGGATTAATCATATTCATCCCCGGCATTATTGACTTAGTCCCTTAGGAAATTGAATTGCAGTTTTCTCGCCGGTCGAATTATTATTGGCTACAGACCTTTTAAAATTGATTCTGCTTCGTGCCAGTCGTCTTCCGGTGTTCCATGTTCCCCCCTGGCCATTCTTTCATAATATATTTCCCTGGCTTTTTCACGGATTTCATCCTCTGTGGGACCTGCCTTCCTTTTTGAAGCCACTGGATTCTTCGGAGCTGTAGATTTAGCCGCTGGTTTCTTTGCCTTGCCGGTTACCTTTTCTTTTTGAGTTTTCATTGATGGTAGTTTTAACTGTTAGACACTGCATAATTCCAGGAAAACAAATTTATTCGTTTTAAAAGAGTAAACATCTCTTTTTGATTTCAATTAATTTAAAATTTAATTACAAACCTCCTTTAATTAGTCTCAGAACTTTATTCCAAATCAGTTATTATCTGTATTTTCCTTTTTTTCAACTACTATGGTGCAATGTGATGCAAGTGCCGCAAGTGCCCCAACAGCAGCAAAAACGGGAGCAAGCACAGCTCCAATTGCACCGACGGTAAGAGGGAATTCCATAATTGTTATATCCTTGTCATTTTTAATTATAATCCTCCGTGCATTTCCTTCACGTATGATCTCTTTTATTTTATCCAGGAGTTCATCTCCCGACACTTTAAATGACTCATGGGTTGAATTTTCTCCTTCTTTCATCATATAACTTTTTATTTAAATCAAAGGTAGATTTTGTTTAGATCAAAGTCAATATTTTTGGAGGGCAGAGGAGAATTAATTTGAGGTAAATTATAGTCTGCAGGACAAAAGGAAAGAGGATATGAAAACAGCTCAGTGATTATTTTGGTAAGTATCCGGCTTTTTAATCCGGAAAGGCTAAATCCATTAACTTTGACAACTAGTCATTGTCATGACCGGCAATCATTACAAAATTATAGGGGACGTTTAGTACCGAAGAAATATATTCACCCTTTTCTATAATGTCTTCATCGCCTTCTTCATAGTACCAGTTGACAATAAGTTTCTTGTTTTTCAGTTTTACCTTTTCAATTTTTTTCAAAAGCTCAACATAGAATTTCAGGTTATTAGTGTTCAGGTATTCAAGATGAAAATCAACACAGGTTATGTCAGCAGGTTCTTCAAGGTAGTTTTCCACAATGGCCTCGACCTGCCTTGAAAATTCTGTAATATTGCCAATCATAGATCTCCCTTTGATCCTTATGACTCCATTTGAATGCAGGGTAACCTCAGGCGTGCTTTTAGTTGCCTGAATTTTTCTTCTTAACGAATTCATTCCTGTTATAAAATCGTTACAGATGTGATTTTGATCCTTCTTTTTTCACCTCTTCCCCGGGGTGATCATCATCAGGTTTGTTAATTTGATTTACCAGGGTAAACAGCCATGGTAAACCGGCTCCTTCAAAGATAGTATTTTTTCTTTTAAAGGTCGTTTTGCTGATAAATATAACATAAAATATCTTTTTTATTCATTATTACATTATCAGGCATTATATACACTGCTTATCAATTTGTGATATGCACCAACCGGTTGAGATTCGCAATTCTCTTTATTAATTGGATACTATTCTGCCGCAACCGGATTCTTGTTAAAAAAGTGATATTGTTTTTACCAAATGTGTTATTAAATTTTAATTTTGTTACTGTTAAGTAGATAATTAGGTAAACCTTATGACTTTTGATTTTCTGAAACTTTTAAGAGTAATAGAAGAAAGCCAACTGGATATATTTACCACTACCGAACTTGCAAGACTAGTTGATTATCCTCCCTCAGATATTCAGAACTATCTGGAGACTCTTTCAAACAACGAGTTGATAACAAGGCTGGAAAGAGGCAAGTATTGTAGGATATTTATTAAGGATAAGTTCCTCATTGGCAGCAGGATAATTGACGGAGGCGTTGTTTCCCACCAGTCGGCACTGGCACTGCATCAGCTTGATAATGATATTCCCGGCGAAGTATATGTGTCATCATCACATCAGAAAACGAGCAAATCTCTTTCCGGTACACGCTTTAATTTTATCAGGATACGGGCTCATAAGGATTTTGGATCAATGGAGATTAGTCGTGATAATCACAAGATCTGCGTAACAGATATTGAAAAAACAATTATAGATTGTTTTGATCTTCCCAGATATGTGCGTTCCTACCACTACCTTCTGTCAATTTTAAATGACATCAGTTTCAACCAGACCAGGCTTTTTGATTATGGATTGAGACTGGGGAATATATCTGTACTTAAAAGGATTGCATTCGTGCTTGATGAAAGTAAGCCTGGCAGATACAGCACTTTTATCAAGATGACCCGGAGCCTGGTTAATGAAAGATACACTTTGCTCGATCCGTCGGGTCCCGAGAAAGGTCCCTTTAGTGCAAAGTGGAGAATTAGGAACAACATAATCTGAACACATTTTCTGATATGAATTTCAATAAGGAGGATAAGTCCAATACTGAATTAAGGGCAGAATTAAACCGGATGGTTGATTTATTTGAGAATACAAGAATCAATTACCAGGTTTTGGATAAGGATTTTAATATCCGTTATGTTAATAAACCATGGCTTGAGAGCCTTGGCTACAAAGCAGGGGATGTTACAGGTAATCCGTTTATAAAATACGTTTCAGATTCTTCCCATGAAAAGTTCAGGAAAATAAAAATGGAAATTCTTAATGGGACATGCCTCGATAATTCTGAGTTTACACTTAAATGCCGCGACGGCTCTGAGATTAATGTATGTCTGTCATGTTTCCTGAAATATGATGCTTATGGTACTGTAGATGAAATTCACGCTGTGTTTCAAAACATAACTAAACTCAGGAAAACTGAAGAGGCTCTGAAGAAGAGTGAGGATAAATATGAAAGAATTTTTAATTCAATAAGCGATGTTTACTACCAGACTGATATAAATAATATTATTACCCTTGTCAGCCCTTCAGTGAAAAAACTGGGTTATTACCATCCGGAGGAGATAATAGGTCGGTCGGTGGATGAATTCTTTATAGATTATAATGCAAGGGAAAAATTCAGGGAGCTATTTTACAAACAGGGCTTTGTCCATGATTATGATTTAGAATTAAAAGACAGGAAGGGTAATGTACTCAAAGTATCTGCCAACGCAGGGTTGATTAAGAATGAAAAAGGTGAGATAACCGGTGTTGAGGGATTACTGCGCGACATTACCGGCAGGCTGAAGCTTCAGTCCGATCTTGCTATATCGCACCGTCGGCTGGCTGAGATAACCAATTCACTTCCGGTAATTCTTTTTCAGCTTACAAAATCGGGGAAGGGGATCTCCCTGAAATACATATCACCAAATGTGAGTGACATACTTGGTATTAAATATGAATCAACAGCATCTTATTTAAAATATATACTGAAGATTCTTTCCCCTTCAGATATCAGGCAAATCAGACAGGACCTGTTAAAGTCAATAAATCAAAACAGGGAAGTATCTGATGAATACCAGGTTTTACTTAAAGGGAAGATGCAAAGATGGTTCAGGATAAAAGTCTCTCCCAGGATTATTAATGAAAATGAAACTACACTTTACGGTATCAGCTGGGATGTTACAGAAGAGGTGAATCTGGAGAATCAGTTAAGTGAGCAGGTAACCCGCCTTAAAGAGTTGTATGCTTTTACTAACGTAGGCATTGCATCAATGTCGCTTACGGGCATAATAACCTCAGTCAGTCAGACTATTTGTGAAGTCACGGGTTATTCTGAGGAGGAGCTTGCAGGCAAACATTTTACAAAAGTTCCTGTCTTCCCCAAAAAGGATCATTCTTTTTATATTCAGCTATTTGCAGCTGCTCTCAAAGGGAAGATTCCTGAAGAGAAACTGGTTTTCGAGTGGACTCATAAAAACGGTGAGCGGCGATGGGGCGATGCATATCTCAGTATTATTAGACAGAATTCCAGGATTAAGGGATTCCAGGGTATCTTTGCTGAATCAACTAACAGGATTCTCAGGGAGAAGGCTGAAAAAAATCAACAGGAAAGTATCAGGTTTTTATTTGAATCGGCTGTCAGATTCCTGGAAGTAAGTTCGGAAAGTGAGTTCTATAATGTACTGGCAGAATATATGCATTTGCTGGTACCGCATGCCATTATAAATATTAATTCAATAAATGACGAGATCACAGAACTTAAGGTGGAGTCAGTTACAGGATTGCAGGGGAGCCTTCAAAAAACTGTATTTGCACTTCTTGAAAACAGGGTAGCCGGTCGTACAGTCAATATTGATAAAGACTCTTTCAGCTTTGCCAGGTATGGCAAACTTATAAAGGTCCACGACAACCTGTATGATATGACGTTTCATACAGTACCTGAGAAAGTATGCCGGCAGATTGAGAAGATTGTAGGTATAAGGGAAATACTGGAAATCTCAATAGGTGTCGGAGACCAAATATTCGGGAGCTGTGTATTATTTGTGCGCAATGGCCATGAAATAGATAATGCAGGTCTTATTGAAACATTTTTCAGACAGGCAACCCTGACACTTATACGTCTTAGAATTAATGACAAGTTAAAAAAAGAAGAGATGTTGTACAGGTCGCTTGCAGAGAATACCGGTGACATGATACTAAGGCTCAATAAGGAGATGGAACCTCTCTATGCAAACCCCGCATTCCTTAATGCCTTTAATCTTGATGCCCATTTTCTTAAAAATACTGATAAATGGGGAACCGGTATTAATAAGAATATTTCCGGTACGGTTTCTTTATCAGTAAAGCAGGCTTTTAATACCGGGAAACCACAGAATTGCGGCCTGGTATTAGATAAGCTGCATACGCCCATTTCTCTCGATCTTGGTATTTATCCCGAAAAGGATGAAAAGGATAATATAAGCTCTGTATTGATATATGCCAGGGATATTACGGACAGGAAGAAGCTCGAATCGAAGATTCAGGATTCAATTGAACTGAAAAACAGGATGTATTCATTCATAGGGCACGATCTAAAGTCGCCTCTGGGGGGTATAATAGGTATGCTGGAACTGTTGAACAGTGATATGTTAACCGATAAGCAGGACAGGAAGAAATGTCTCGAAAACGCGTATGAATCATCACGTAAACTTGATAATCTGCTTAATACCCTGCTTGAGTGGGGACATGAATTTCTTAATGCCGGAGACATAAAACCCGTTCTGTTTAATATATCCGGAATGTTGAATAAAACCCTTAATCTTTTCAGGATACAGATAGTGGAAAAGGATCTTGTCATAAAGGAGTACATCCCCGATAGTGTTATGGTAAAAGCTGATTACAACATGCTGTTTGCTTCTTTTAGAAACTTCATCTCCAATGCCTGTAAATTCTCATACAGGGGAGGAGTAATTGAGATCAACTGTATCGATAACAATGACAATGTTATCGTAATAGTTAAAGACCATGGGACTGGCATGTCGGCGGATGAACTGGAAGATCTTATGAATAACCGTCTTAGGTTTTCACGTCCCGGAACAATGCAGGAACCAGGAAACGGACTGGGATTTTCTTTCTCAAAGGAATTAATAGAATTGAATAACGGAAAGGTCTATGTCGACAGCAAAACCGGGGAAGGAACCACTGTTACAACAGTTTTTAAAAAGTAATTCTTCTTATTTTTTTTGTTCTCTTTGCACTCTGAATGTTTTCTTTTCCGGGCCTACGCCTTTTATAATCAGAGATTTCCATTTTCCTGGCAGTATTGGGTCTTTTTGTATAATACCTTCGTCGGTGATATGCAATCCTCCAAAGCCAAACAATATGGTTTGAATCATGCCCCCTGCTCCTGTAACAAAATATGCATTTTCAAACAAGGGGGATTCTGATAATGAACCAAAAGGAGGTCTTTTGTTTGGTTCATAGCTCTTCTTAAAAAGACGGTATGAATTTACTGAATCCCCGAGCCTGGCATATATCAATGACAGAACGGATTTCCCCATTGCCGGTCCCTCCGGGGCGAGCCTTGGTTCATAATAACGGAGATCCCTTATAACTGATGCCCTTGAAGAATCAATATCTAGCGGGTAAGCCAGCAGGTTAACATCGGCCTGTTTTACAGTTTCTCCATTATATGTTTTGTATTCTTTTGTTATTCCATCGGGGAATTTATGTATAATTAGCTTATCAGCAACTGTACTCCATAAGGGGTCTGACGAAGAGCCAGTTGCTGAAGCAGCTTTGTCGGCTATCCGGAGTGCAGTTATTACGGCTCCGTTTGTGAAGGCATCATCATCAACATTATGTGCAAATTCGTCTGCTCCCACCACGTTCTTCACCGACCATGTACCATCCATATTTCTTGATGCCCTGCTCACCCAGAAATCAGCTATTTTCTTAATCATGGGGAAGCCCTTATCCCTAAGCCATTGCCTGTCTTTTGTTATCCGGTAGTAGTTCCATGCAGCTATAGCCACGTCGGCTGTAATATGATGTTCAAAGGTTCCGGTGAGGGCAAACGGGGGAGTGGCTTCTTCTCCGGAGTCAGCACTTTCCCAGGGGTACATGGCTCCGGCATAACCATAGTTGGCAGCTTTTCTTTCTGCCGGGGCGAGCCGGTTGGTCCTGTAGTTGATCATAGATTCTGCAATACCCTGGTTAAGAAGCAAGACAGGTGGGAATATCCATAGTTCAGCATCCCAAAAAATATGCCCGCCCAGGGTTGTTGCTGTCAAGCCCATGGGGGGTATGCTCAGATCGCTTCCTGCTCTTCCTGATGAGTAAATGTTATATAATGCCAGTCGAACATCAAGCTGGGCCTGCGCATCGCCATCAATCTCAATATCGCCCTGCCACAGGTCTGTCCATAATCTCCTGTGAGCTTTCAGAAGTGTTTCCACAGGTGTGAGCATGAGGTAGATGGCCATTCGTTCCGATTCTGACCGCGGATCGGCAAAATCATGGCTTGTGCATTCGGCACCGGCCCATGCAAACCTTATGGTACCATTCTTTTTTAAGTCTTTTGAAAAGGAAAGCCTGTTGTCGTAGGGCGACGGCGATGAAGAACTTAGCGGAGGTCTTTCATTCTTCCTTGTTGTATTTATGTCGTGCCATATAAAAGCCGCAGCAGTGGATATCAATTGATTTCCCTGCCTGCTTTTTCCTACAGTTTTTATGAACGGCATTGTAGTCTCATTGTCGGTGAGTATCTTGAAGGTGTCTGTAGGTACCTGGTATTCTGCAGGTGTAAGAATTATGCCTGTAACCCTCAGGTCTATATCCTTTTTTGCAGTTATATTGAAGTCGATATAGCCTGTATATTGTAAATTACGAAGGGCATAGATATCGTAAGAGATAACAGCTTTGTCCCTGAAAGTAAAGCTTGTGTTCAGACGTGCTTCTTTCATATCGAGGGTCTGTTTCCAGCCTGAAATATTTTTTTTTGTAACCTTTTCGCCGTCTATTTCCATTTCAAGATTACAGAAATTCATACCGGTAACTATCCTGGAGTCATCCAGTGGCTTCTCGTAGTCAAAGACATAGTTGAGAATAATCTTTTGTGTCTTAAAGAGTTCTGGTGAGGAAACTATTCCTATTCGGCCGTTTGCAAGCGTAATGCCAGTATATAATCC
>JBJKPQ010000112.1:0-1275 GCA_046706305.1 Bacteroidales bacterium | reverse complement strand
TAATTTTTCAGTTTTAATCGTAAAAGGGAAGATACCCCGCCCGCCAGGGCGGAGTATCGAAAAATATTATGAGATGTATTATTCCATCCCTGCCCGTTTTGAAAATAGTAGAAAATATTACTTCTTGGAAATACAATAATTGACTTATAATAACAATAATGATCTATTTGAATCCGTATTATTATTATTATTATTCCATTTTAAGAAAAAACTCTTTATTGTGGTTTTAATGTTCCCTTGTTTTCCAATGAAAATCAGCATTGAAAAGCTAAAAACAACCAATGTCCGGAACTGAATCTTTCCTGTCGTTTCTAGTCTTGAAAGGAACTTATGACATTCTTTCTTGACAGCTTCAAATCGGCACTGCTCCTCATATTCTCAATGGACAGAGAATTACTGGAAGTCATTGATGTGTCCCTGAATGTAAGCATTTCATCTACTGTAATTGCCGGTATCCTGGGCATCCCTCTGGGATTGTATATTGCCATGCGGGAGTTCAGGTTCAAACGGTTTGTAATCACGTGTCTCAACACCCTGCTTGCCTTGCCCACTGTGGTTGTAGGGCTTCTGGTTTATTCATTTATATCGAGGAAGGGGCTTCTGGGGTCTCTGGATCTTTTGTACACCCAGAAGGCAATGATAATAGGGCAGGTCATCCTCATACTGCCTATCCTCATTACCTATACCATCTCTGCTGTAAACCGGATAGACGACCGCTATAGAAAAACATCTCTCACATTGGGTGCCGATTCATTCCAGACGGCTATTATGATCATGCGTGAGGCAAGATTCAGCCTGGTGGCTGCGGTTATCATCGCCTACGGAAGGGTTATTGCCGAAGTAGGCATAAGCATGATGCTTGGAGGAAACGCAAAGGGCTTTACCAGGACAATGACAACGGCCATGGCGCTTGAATATGACAAGGGTGAGTTTGTGCTCAGCGTAGCACTGGGAATCGTTCTTCTGCTTATAAGTTTTTCGGTTAACATAATCATGAATTATATCCAGGGAAAAAGCAGGGTATAGATTATGCTGTATAGATTAAAAGACCTTGTAAAGAGATATGAAGACAGAAATGTGCTTGACCTGGCTGATCTCAGGATAGAAAGAGGGAAAATCTATGGACTTGTAGGCCCCAACGGGGCGGGTAAAACCACCTTACTTGAAATGCTGGCCTTTATAATGAAGGCAGACGGCGGTGAGTTGTTTTTTAATGAATATAAAGTAAATTATAACAATTCGGCCCTGCTTAAACTTCGAAGGAGGGTTGTGCTC
>JBJKPQ010000111.1:0-10139 GCA_046706305.1 Bacteroidales bacterium | reverse complement strand
CAGGATAATCGGATGAAAGGATCATGGGTGCTCGTATTGTTTTCTTTTATTGTTACCCTTTCAGTTTCTGACGTAATAATTTCACTGTTTGAAGGAACCTTTCCTGATCCCCGTTTATTTCTGCCGTTAGTAATTGTTGCCGGAATTATTTCACTTTTTCACCTGGGACGCATGGAAAGATCATGGAGAGCCCCCGGAAATTTAAAAAAATCGCCACTCAGCCGGGAGATTGCAGCCTTTATTTTATATGCAATCCTTTCTTTCATCGCTGTAATTTTTAAGATCCCTGATATTTTGCTGGCAGCATCTGTTGCCGGTTTGTTGTTGCTGATACTTATTGATGCCGTATATTATTTCTCCGACAGGAGTCATAAAGTTATATTTCATGGAGGACAGACATTATTATCTTCAATTATTATAATATCGTTTATGACTCAGAATGTCCTGCCTTTTATCTTCATAGCTGTATTAAAATTGTCTGCTTCATTCTATAATATTACTTCACAAAAAAAACCAAAAACCATTTTCGGCCTTCGTTTTTTGCGTTTTGCCATCCTGCTGATAACAGGTGTGATACTCGTCTCGCAGAGGTACGAAATAAATAAGGTCGTAATAATTACCTTCTTGACAGGCGAACTGCTCGACAGGATATTATTCTATATCGATTTTAATCCTGTAAATATTAATGACATGATTTATATAAATGAAATACAACCTTCACATGAAAAGAAAAGAAATTAACAGCTCACGCTTACCTGTTTACCGTGATGCAGGTTTTGAACTGTACAATGCTGAAACTACGGCAGAAGCTTTCAAAAAGGAAACTGAAAATTCAAGAGAGCCTGAATTATATATTTATTCACGCTACAGGAATCCAAATGTTGTTGCTGCTGAGGAAGAGATCATGGCTCTCGAAGAATCGTCATGGGCAGTTCTGACACAGTCGGGGATGAGTGCCATTGATACGATTCTTTCAGTCTTTCAGCATGGAAAAGAAGTCAGACCCTGGCTTTTCTTTACTGAAATTTATGGTGGAACCATTTCCTATATTGATTCTGTATTAAAGGGAAGAAGGGGACTGGATATTCATTCATTCACACCACAAGAAGGGAAGTATGACCTTACAAGACTGGATAAAGAGCTTGAAAGACTTAGACCGGAACTTGTCTATATTGAATCAGTATCAAACCCGATGCTTATAGTACCTGATGTTCGTAAGATTGTAGAATTAGCCCATAAATACGGATCAAAGGTCATTATAGATAATACTTTTGCCACCCCATGGCTTTATAAACCTCTTAACGATGGTGTCGACGCTGTGATACACAGTGTTACCAAGTATTTTTCCGGTCATGGGAACCTTACAGCCGGAGTTATATGCGGCAACGATACGGGGTTGATGAAACAGGCCCTTGAATACAGGAAATTTGTGGGGCATATGTTATCTCCGGATGATGCTTACAGGCTTCAGACTCAAATTCAGTCGTTTGAACTCCGGTTTGAAAGACAGTGTAACAATGCTTCAAGGCTGGCTGCATTTCTAAACAACAACACAAATATCGGTAAAGTATGGTTCCCGGGCCTTGAAAACCATGCTACGCATAATGAAGCAAAAAATCTGTTCAGAGATAAAGGCTGGGGAGCTATGATAACATTCGACTTTTCCGGAAATGACGGTGATGAAAAAAGAAGGCGCAGGGATGCCTTCATCAGTAAGGTCTCTCATGCTATTAAGCTGATCCCGACACTTGGCGATTCTAAGACAATTCTCATGCCGGTGGAAGCTGTATGGGGTGCCAAATATCCAGAACCCGGAATGATAAGATTGTCGGTTGGATTTGAGAATTACAGGGATATTGAAGAAGTCTTCGGATCAGCTCTTACCGGCCTAGATACTGTTTAACTTAAGTGATACTTTTATTGCCAGTTAATGGGCTGAATACCATTGGCCTCAAGATATTCGTTGCACCTGCTGAAATGCCTGTTCCCGAAAAATCCACGTGATGCCGACAGGGGGGATGGATGAACGGATTCCAGTACCAGGTGTTTCGTTCTGTCAATAGATTCCCCTTTTCGCTGGGCATAAGCACCCCAAAGAAAGAATACAATATGTTCTTTTTCTTTATTTATAATACTTATCACCCTGTCTGTAAATTCTTCCCATCCTTTATGCTGATGCGACCCTGCCTTATGAGCCCTTACCGTAAGAGTAGCATTTAGAAGGAGTATACCCTGAGATGCCCATCTCTCGAGGTTGCCTGAAGAAGGTCGTGGTAAACCAAGATCAGATGTAATTTCTTTAAATATATTTATAAGACTGGGCGGAAAGTCAATGCCATCACGAACTGAAAAACATAATCCGTGAGCCTGCCCAGGACCATGATAAGGATCCTGTCCGATAATTACTGCTTTAAGTTTATCAAGTGGACAAAGGTTGAATGCGTTGAAAATAAGACTTCCGGGAGGATAAACCGTTGTCGACCGATATTCCTTCCTTACAAAATCAGTCAGGTTTATAAAATAGTCCTTATTAAACTCTTCCTGCAGCCTTCCTTTCCAGCCGGGATCAATTTTTACATCCATCGCATTAGTCTTTTCAAATACGCTGTGCTAAACTAATAAAATGTAACCTCATTAAAAAGTGATGGGCTGTCGTTTTCCGACAGCCCATACCCGCGTTTCACCCTCACAACCTAAACTAAAAACTGTTTTAACTATCAACTGAATATTAGAAGTTTACATTTTTTTATGTAATTCTTATATTCACAAACAAAATTACACAATTATTCATCCAGAACCTAAAATAATATGTTAACAATATGATATTAGTTATAAACATTTAGAAGAAATATTTAAATTTTTTATTATGAATTTAAAGTGAATACTTATAAAAATGGCGGACTATTGCAGGATAAATGGAAGATGGTGCTTAAATATTTGAGTACTGGAAGCTAATTCTTATTTTTACATTAAAATTATAAATGGCTACTGAAACAGAACGAAAATATCTTGTTGGAGGGGAATTCATTGAACAGGCAGTAAGTAAAACAGAAATTCTTCAGCGTTACCTGACTATTGATCCGGATAAAACGGTACGGTTACGAATAGCAGGTAATGAGGCTTTTCTGACAATAAAAGGCAGGTCACCCGAAGGCACATTAACCCGTGGTGAGTGGGAATTTCTGATCCCTGTCGGGGAAGCTCATGAAATCATGTCACTTTGTTTACCTGGCAAAATTGTTAAGACACGATACATTGTACCATATGCAGGTCATACTTTTGAGGTGGATGTATTTCATGGGGAAAATGAAGGGCTCATAATTGCTGAGATAGAATTGTCAGATGAAAATGAGGTTTTTGAAAAGCCCGGCTGGCTTGGACAGGAGGTAACGGGTTTGCAAGAGTTCTATAATGCAAATCTTATAAAATAGAACTTCTTATTCCGGGATTATCCCCTGGTTATCATCTTAATCAGGATTAGTTAAAGAGCGGTATAAATAAGAATATTAAATGTTAAGGTCATTTATTATTCTTTCCAGTACAGATGTGAATGAATAACCGGCTTCTGCCACTGCAGCTACGAAACCGCTATCGGGAGATATACATGGATTCGCATTGACTTCAATAACATATACATTGTCATCTTTATCTGTACGCATATCCACACGTGCATAGCCTTTTAGACCGAACAGGTTCCAGCAGCCGACAGCAGCTTTCTGCAACTCTGAGAGCAGTTTTTTATCAAGAGCTTCAGCAGGAAACTTTCTTATTGTATTAGCATATTCGAAGCTGCCGGGTTCCCATTTTGCTTTAAAATCGACTATTCTTGGCCTTTGGTCATCATAGTCATTAAATATTATTTCTGCAGGAGGCAGAACTTCAGGACCATCTTTACCTGCCAGTATACTGATATTGAATTCCCTTCCGTCGATAAAATCTTCTATGAACCAGTGATTGTCATCCAGCTCTTTCAGTTTTTCCTCAGAAGTGCCGCCAGGCTCAAAAACAGACTCAGCTGTTATGCCAAGTGAGCCATCTTCCCATACAGGTTTTAATATGTATTTCCTGTCCTTTTTAAGCACTGCTGCCTGTGAAGGCCTGAAAGAGGAGGGTGTCCTGATACCTGCATTTCTCATAATGTTACCTGCAAGTGTTTTACTGCTGGTTGTGAAAATTGCTTCAAGGGGATTACCTGAATAAGGAATTGAATACAAATTCAGCAAAGCAGGTACAAAATAATTTAGCTCTCCCTTATTATTAACCGATTCCACAAGGTTAAATATAAAATCGAATTTCTTATCCCTTAAACTCTCAATTTCTTTTATAAAGTTCAGCGTGATGCCCATTCGGGAAACTTCGATTTCCATTTCGGACAAGGAAACGGCTATATGTTCAACCTGGTCAAGGACATCAAGTTCATCAGCTTGTGCATCTGAACCTGGTTCATTATAAAGGATACAGCATCTTTTCATTTATCATTACTTCAAAAATTCACTCGTGGAAAATTTTTGTTATTTAATCCTTTTAAGTGCTGATTGCATGATCTTTTCCATCAGTGTCTGAAAGCCTATACCATACATTCCTGATAATATAGGAAGATCTGAATGGACAGGATTAAGGCCGGCCAGAGGATTAGCCTCTATGAAACAAATCCTTCCGTTACGGTCAGCTTTAAGATCAATTCTTCCGGCATCCACGGCATCAAGTGCGCGCCATGCTCTAAGTGCAACATCTTTGCATTCTTCCTCCACATCTTTCCCAAGAGGGATATACCTGCAATATTCCTGATAATTTTCTTTCACCGCCATGGAATATGGAACATCCCCCATGCATATTATCTCCATTCCTCCAATAGCTTCTGCATCGGATCCACTGCCGGTGATTCCAACAGTAAATTCTCTTCCCGGAAGGTATTCTTCTGCAAGAGCAGGTTGTCTGAATTCATTGTTTATCCATTTAACCATGTATGTCAGATCAGCTTTTGACCTGACCAGACTTTTTTCAGTTATTCCTTTACCTGTTCCTTCAGAGACAGGTTTAACAAAAAGAGGATAATTAAGGGAGCAATTCAAAGCTTCTTCTGGAGTGTTAAGCAGTACTCCCGGACTAACGGGAACACCGACTGAAGCGACTACCAGTTTTGCCAGGTACTTATTTAAAGAAAGCCCCATGATTACCGGGCCACTAAACACGTAAGGTATTTTGTACTGATCGAGTATAGCCGGAATAACTGATTCCCTGCCATCGCCGTAAAGACCCTCGGCAATGTTAAAAACTAAATCCCATCTTTTGCCAATGGCCAAAGCTTCAATCAACTGAAATACATTTCCAATCGTCTCCGTTTCGTGTCCCATTTCTGCTATAGAATGTCTCAGGGCATCGACGGTTTCCTGTTTGTCAAATTCAGCTGTTTCTTCCATGGAATATCCCCGGTCAAGATACCATGACCGCAGATCATAAGTCAATCCTACTTTCATTTTCCGACTTATTTTTCAGGATACTCGCACAGGTTTCCCTTGTAGTTCCTGAGAACTATGTGTTCATTGTTATGTTCCACAACGTAATCGGGCAGTAAAGGTATTTTACCACCTCCACCTGGGGCATCGACCACATATGTCGGTACAGCATAACCACTTGTGAAACCTCTTAATCCCTTCATAATCTCAAGGCCTTTTTTCACAGTTGTTCTGAAATGACCAGAACCGGGAATTAGGTCGCACTGATACAGGTAATAAGGTCTTACCCTTATCTTGAGTAACTTATGCATAAGTTCCTTCATAACAGGCACATTATCGTTGATCCCCTTAAGCAACACAGTCTGACTGCCAAGAGGGAAACCACCATCGGCAAGCTTATTGCAGGCCCTGGCACAATCCTCCGTTATTTCTTCTGGGTGAGAAAAATGAAGACTAAGAAACAGCGGATGATATTTCCTTAATATATTGATAAGATTATCTGTAATACGCATCGGTAAAACAGCGGGAACACGTGTACCAATCCTGATAATCTCAACATGTTCAATTTTCCTGATGCTTGAAAGGATATAGTCAAGCACTTCATCAGACAGAGTCAGCGGGTCACCTCCGCTTATAAGTACATCCCTCACTTCGGTGTGTGAGGCAATGTAACCAAATGCTTTCTCATAATCCTGCCTGCCAAGTTTGTCAAGCCTCCCGACTGAATGTGAACGTGTGCAGTATCTGCAATAATTGGAACAAACCTGTGTGACTGTAAAAAGAACCCTGTCAGGATACCTGTGCACAATGCCCTTAACCGGTGAATATGATTTTTCATGCAAAGGATCGGATTGTTCACCTGTAGTTTCGATCAGCTCTTCAACAACAGGTATTACATTCCTGCGAAGGGGGTGTGAAGGTTTAGTCTTATAAATCAATGAAGCAAAGTATGGCGTTATCCGCATAGGGAGCCTGCCCTTAAGATTATTGATAGCCATAATCTCCTTATCGGTAAGCTTCATGATCTTTTTCAGATCTTCAATGCCTGTTACAGCATTTCTTAATTGCCATTTCCAATCATTCCAGGATTCTGTAGTTGCGTGAGGGAAGTAACGGGTCATAAATTCCGTACTTCGGTTGCTAACTAACTCGTTTGGGACTGCGTTTTGCGAAAATATCATGGTTTTCGCGCCAGGTTCTTCATCGGAAGAACAACCCACGAGGCGACTTTCACCGAGGAAGGTCGTAGCCTCATTTTTGTTAGCATTCATGACAGATGATGAATTATTTCACCTTTTCTTTTTTAATAATTAACCTTTTTTAATACAGTGTTTCTAAAAATATTTAGGGACGAATGTAAATAATCTATAAATATGTTGAATCATTCGACCGTCATAAATATTAACCGTTTTAATTTTTTTTCAACACGATCGTTTTTGTTATTGCATAAAGTATTGTATGTAGTTAAATATGAGATTTATAGAATTTATTTTTCAGTTATGTATTTTGAGGGATTTTAACCTTTTATATGGCCTGAAAAATTCGACCGTAAAAAATATTGCCCTGATAAAAATAATAAAACGCCATTTTTCTTCCCAAAATACAGTCCCTGGCTGTTTGTGTAGAAGAAATTACCGGAATTTTTATTTCGGTAAAGTAGCCTTATTCATCATGTTTCCACGTTAATTATTTTTGCTTTAAAATGTTACAGGGCTTCCGGACGTGTTAATATTTTCATCTATATTTATCCTTTTTTAGTTTAAGCAGTTATTATTTTCATGTTTGTGAGCGAAAACAGCTCCCAGACTCATTATGTTAATGTATTAAGTCCTTAACCCTGTTAAGCAAAATATTATATCACGGGCAATAATGAACCTAATTCATATATCCGGCCGGCGAAGAAAAATGATTAAGTCGTTATTTTCCGACATATCAGAAGCCATTTCCGGTTCGGAACAGGATTTTACGGAAGGCAGACTCGGAAGAGCTATTTTGCTTTTGTCAATTCCTGCCGTACTTGAGATGGTTATGGAATCAATATTTGCCATCGTTGACATATTTTTTGTTTCACGCCTGGGGGCGAACTCGGTAGCCATTGTTGGTATTACCGAATCAATGATGACAATAATATATGCCATATCAATTGGCCTTGGCACAGCTACAACATCCCTTGTCTCACGGAGGATTGGGGAGAAAAAGCCGGAAGAGGCATCCAACACTGCATTTCAGGCCATTATAATAGGGATGCTTGCCGGTATTTTAATTGGGATTCCCGGAGCTTTATACAGCAGGAAACTTCTCTCTCTTATGGGAGCATCGGGTGTGATGGTGGACCAGCTCTCAGGTTATGCAACATTAATGCTGGGCGGTAATATTGTTATCATGATGTTATTCATTATCAATGCTATCTTCAGAAGCGCTGGTGATGCTGCTATTGCGATGAAGATGCTTTGGCTTGGCAATATTATAAATATTATACTGGATCCCTGCCTGATATTCGGATTGGGTTTTTTCCCGGAGATGGGAGTCACAGGTGCAGCCCTTGCAACAGTGATTGGAAGAGGTACTGCAGTTTTGGTACAGTTTTACCTGCTGTTTTTCGGAGGCAAAAGAATTCAGTTGAAGATCAGGACCATGTACCTCAATATAAAGGTTATGCTTCGCCTGCTTAAACTCTCAACAGGCACTATTGGTCAGAACTTAATTGGAACAACAAGCTGGGTGGGCCTGTTCAGGATAGTGTCGATTTTCGGAAGTGATGTCATAGCCGGATATACCATCGCACTCCGAATTATTGGTTTTACACTTATGCCATCCTGGGGTATAAGCAACGCGGCTTCCACACTTGTCGGACAAAACCTGGGTGCCGGTAAAGCTGACAGGGCAGAAAGGTCTGTTTGGGTAACAGGCTGGGTCAATATGATACTGCTTGGAATAATAGGTCTTATTCTGATACTCACTCCTGAATTTTTTATAAGGATATTCATTGCAGATGAAAATGTTATTAAGGCCGGTGCTACAGGATTGATGATAATAAGCATCGGTTATATTGCCTATGGACTGGGGATGGTTATTGTAAACTCTTTCAATGGGGCAGGGGATTCTACAACACCTCTGGTAATTAATTTTTTTGCTTACTATCTCCTGGAAATACCTCTGGCATGGATACTCGCAATTAATGCAGGCCTAAATGAAAAAGGCGTTTTTATTTCCATAGTTATAGCAGAAACTGTGCTGACTGTTGTATCCTGGCTGGTTTTCAGGAGGGGTAAATGGAAATTAAGAATTGTATGATTATCCGGCCTGATTATTTGAGGTGATTATTGATCGGGATCAATTCCGGAATCTTTCCTGAGTCTTTTTATGGTGCTTTTTTTTCGCTTATCCTCAAGCCTTTTAATCTTTGAAGAGAGGGAAGGACTGGTTTTATTTCTTTTCTTCTGAACCGTAAGAGCTTTTGATATCAGTTTATAAAACCTTTCAACTGCTTCTGTACGGTTTGCAAATTGAGATCTTTCCGATTGTGATACTATTATTATATCGCCTTCCCTGGTTATCCGTTTTTCAAGTTTTTTAAAGAGCAGGTCTTTCTCCTCTTCACTAAGAAGACCGGTATCTTTTATATTGAATCTAAGTTCTATCCGTGAACTTACCTTATTGACATTCTGCCCACCGGGTCCGCTGCTGCGGGTAGCCGAAAAAACGAACTCACTTTCAAAATTTCTATCTCTTAAATCGGCTGGTTCCATAGTCTTATGTTTTCAGAGGAAGAACAGGGCCACACCACCTACGCTGACCAGGGCACCGATAATTTCGGCAACAGTAACCTTTTGCTTATATATAATCACGGAGGGAAGGATTATAAATACGGGGACAAGAGCCATTATGGTGGAAGCTATACCAGCCTCGGTATAACGTATGGCAATCAGAGAGAAAGAAACGCCCAGGAAAGGTCCGAAAAAAGATCCTACACCTGTAAGAAACATGCCATGTCTGTTTCTGAGCGCCTTTCTTACATTACCCCATCTTGAAAGCATGGTCACAAGAACAGTATAGCCGGCAATGCCTGCTATCACCCTGATTTGGGTGGCAGCAAATGGATCATAGCTTTTCATTCCAAGCTTACTCAGAACAAGCCCCAATGCCTGTCCGACAGCTCCGCCGAAAGCTAATAATATTCCATAAGGTTTAAGCTTCAATGATAATTTTTCTCCTTTTGCCTTCCTGCTGAAAATGGCCATTGCAATGCCAAGAAAGGTTAGTGTCATCCCCAGGTAATGAAACAGAGTAAGACGTTCACCAATTATAAAGAAACTGAAAAAGGCCGTTATAGGAGGGACAAGAGTCATTATGAGCATGGAAAACCTAGAACCAATTATTGTATAAGATTTGAAAAGGAACAGGTCACCGAAAACGAATCCAACAAACCCCGAAAGAGAAAGCCATATCCAGTTTTCCCTGCTTGCATCGGATGGAAGCAACATTCCCCTGTGAACGAGAGTGAAGAGACTTAGGAAAACAAGCCCCATTATCAGCCTGATAATATTTACAGATAATGATCCTATTTTAAGACTGGCCGACTCAAATGACAATGATGTTGCTGTCCAGAATACTGCAGTCAGGAGAGCTGCAAATTCACCCGTGTGTTCTGAGAAAAAAACCATTAATAGCCTTGTATCTTAC
>JBJKPQ010000110.1:0-8430 GCA_046706305.1 Bacteroidales bacterium | reverse complement strand
ACTGTATAAGGAGTAATATCAAATATTTTCCTTGGTTTTATCTGTTCCAGTCCTTTCAGTTCCCCGAAGAGATGAACGAGCCCCGGGGCATCTTTTGGTATATGCTGCCAGAAATCCGTTTCATTTTTTCTGTAAATAACCCTTGCCAGTTCAAGTCCCCAGCCGTCAGCGGAGTTTTTCTCAAACCTGAGCTGGCTGAATGGAATTTTCATCTCAGCGACCCATCCCTGTGCATTAACTGATGTCTGAACCCACCAGTTGGGATCCCACGAATTATCCTCATTCTGACCATCATCGGTAAATACCTGGTCAAACTTTACACCTGCAGAACTGACTGCAAAAAGAAATGCTGTACGAAGATCATGAAAACTGTCGAGGATGATACCCACAAGGTCTCCGTCTGTTTCGTCGCGTCTGGTCAGCCTGTTGACAATACTGTCGGGACTTGTATCATATGCCTTGATTCCCACGTAGAGGTTATTATCATCGAAAAGTATGTCGAATTCTGTTCTTTGGGAGGCAGGTTTCCCGTTATAAGGTTCGTTTTGCATGAAATCATCTGTCCATGTGCCTGATTTCCACGCTTCATCGTCAAGGATACCATTGATAACAGGCGGAACAGTTATCCGGGTAGCTGTATATTGTTTCTTGGTTACCTCCTGGCTGAAAGCATAAGGCATGATACAAAGAATAATAATCAGAGCTGATAAAAATTTTTTCATTGCTTGCTAAATTCATTTAAGTTGGAAGTATGAACACGCCACAGTATCCGCATCACGGTTTCTGAGTCTCTCAGGGATACAGGCTTCATACAAATTTCTGGTTTTAGTTTTTTCAACTTAAGGACGTAGAATTCGTCATTTTGATGCAAAATGCTCAAAAATTATTATTTTCAGTTCTGAAAATCTACGATAATGACTTGAAACAAGGTCTTTTACCCTATTCGTATAATTTAATATACTCAAAAGAATTTCCAGTCCAGGTCAGGAACCTGAGAAAGTCTTTTTGTGAGATCACCAGGGAGGCGGTGTTGATATTGGGATGAAAAGCCAGTCGTTCAGATTCTTTAAGCTTTTCATCTATAAAGAGATGAACATGATTTTCCTTATCGTTTATGAGGCCGAAAGGAGAGACTGAACCCGGGGTTAGTCCAAGGTATTTCATCAGGCGTTTATCTGATGCAAAGGTCAGCTTCCCCTGCTTAAGTCTTTTTTCAAGGTCATGGATATCAAGCTGCCTGAGATGTTCGAGGATGACCAGGTAATGGCGGTTACCTTTATGATTTCGGAAAAATATATTCTTACATCTGCCGGATTTGAAATCTTTCCAGTGTATTATTGCATCGTCGATAGTGTTAAGAGGAGGATGTTCGTGATAATCAAAATCGATTGACAGGTTTTTCAGGATTTCATAAAGCTCTTGCTGTCCTCTCATCATGAGTTTCTTTTTTGAGGGACAAATACGAATTCCATATCAAGCAGTGATGCAATATCGGAACCGGCATCTTTAAGGTCGGTGTCTTCCTCATCGTAAGCCCATTCTATTACAGCAGGTATTCCAACAGCCAGAAGTCTTTTTAATTCCAGGAAAATGTCAAAAAGGAATTTGGCCGATGATGAGTTGAAATAATCAAGCTCGGTCTTAAGAACGAGGGGATAGACAATTGAATAATGTCTTGGGCCGAAATGGATAAGATCATCAACGAATTGTTTTATCCATTCATTTACCGGATAGTAAAGTGCCCTTACATCTTCAGGAGCTGACCGGCCTTTTATTATGAATATATTATCTTCCGGCGAGAAATTTATCTCAGGGGTAATATTAGTCGGACTTATATACAGTCTATCCATAGAAGGCCTTTTTACAAAAATGCGAAATATTTTAAAAATTTCAAAGGCTCCCGTGCAACTTTATTGAGTTTCAAAACAGTGCATTACTCTCTGAGTCAGTCATATATCCGCTGTCTTCCAGGAGATTGTCTGCCTGGCTTGCATTTACAGCCAGGCGATCGCACACTTCGTTCTCGGCATTATTATTATGTCCTTTTATCCATACAAATCGTACGGTATGTTTCCTGTATACCTTAAGAAATCTTATCCAGAGATCTGCATTTTTTTTCTTCTTAAAAGCTTTTGCTTCCCACTGGAATACCCATCCTTTCTCAACCGAATCGGCAACATATTTTGAATCGGTATAAATTACTACCCTGCAGGAATCTTTTTTCAATGCCTCCAGGCCGGTTATAACAGCAAGGAGTTCCATCCTGTTATTAGTAGTAAGCCTGAAACCCTGCGATTTCTCGAGCCTGTGCTTCCCGTATTTCAGAACAACGCCGTAGCCACCCGGACCGGGATTACCGCTGGATGCTCCGTCGGTGTATATAATAATTTCATTTGACATGCGGAAGTATGATGCCGGTGTTGGAGATAAAGAGCTTAATGGATATCGAGAGCAATATTATACCAAATACTTTTTTAAGTATTTCAAGTCCGGCATCACCGAGTATTCTCTCAAAGAGAGACGTCATGCGAAGAACGAGGTATACAATTATCATGTTAAGTACCAGCGCAATAAGAATGTTGAGAGGTTCGTACTCTGCCCTCAGGGACAGTATGGTGGTTATTGAACCGGCTCCCGCAATAAGAGGGAATGCTATAGGAACGATTGAGCCGCCACCTGTTGCAGCATGTTTAAAAATCTCTATTCCCAGCACCATTTCTATTCCTATGAGGAATATAATAAAAGATCCTGCTATGGCGAATGATGACACATCGATGCCGAATACGCTTAGCAGAGGGCTGCCGATAAACAGGAAGGCGATGAATATACCGAAGGCAACCAGGGAAGTCTTTCCAGGCTGGATATCGCCTGTTTTGGCTTTTATATCAAGGATGATAGGGATTGATCCGGGGATATCAATAATAGCAAAAAGGACCATGAAAGAGGCGAAGATCTGGATTAGGCTGAAATGCATGACACTAAATTTGGTGCAAAGATAAATACAAAAAAAGGAATTTTTCTCATTCTCCTGTATATTCGGGTTGTTATACCGGGGGTTGTTTCAATTATATGAATAACCGGGAAAGGCATAAACGTAAAATTTTTAAATAAGAAGAGGCTGCCTTAAAAGTTAAAAATAACTAGTAAGACAGCCCCTGTATTAAGTGCCGTGAATATCCTGTTTTAATTAACTATAGTCATTTCATCCACAAGGTTCTTAGCACCAGAATAGATATCCATGATCCATAGCACATACCTTATGTCGACACAGATTGTCCTCTGAAGCTTAGGTTCATAAGCAATATCACCGCTCATTGATTCCCAGTTGCCGTCGAAGGCAAGGCCTATCAGTTCGCCGTTTCCGTTCATCACCGGACTTCCGGAGTTACCCCCGGTTATATCGTTATTGGTAAGGAAGCATACAGGCATATAGCCTTTAGGATCGGCATATCTTCCGAATTCTTTCTTATCATTAAGCTCAATGAGTCTTTTCGGAAGGTCGAATTCATAATCACCCGGTTTGTATTTATCAACAACACCCTGAAGGGTAGTATAGTATTTGTAAATAACACCATCTCTTGGTTCATAATCCTGAACAGTTCCGTAAGTCAGACGCATTGTAAAGTTGGCATCGGGATATAGTGTTTTGTCGGGCACCATCTCCATGAGTGCAGCTATCCATAAACGTCTTCCCTTGTTAAGATCCTCGTCGTACTTGCTGTCATCGGCAGATACTTCAGCCATTGTTGTGAAGAAAGATTTCGCTGCCAGGTAAACCGGATCATTTTCAAGTTTTTTCAGGTTCGGTTTTGCCAGGAAAGCCATCATTTTGGACTCATCAGGGAAGATAGACTTTGCAAACATAGCATCTACATATTTATCTATGTTGCCTTTGTATTTTTTATCAATGACACCGGCGTAGATATCGGGTTGGAACTGCTTCCCTATATCGCTCCGGTAGAGCTTAAGCATTGCTTTTGTAGATTTATTGTCGGTAGGAGGATTATAGTCTTTATAAAAAGCAGACATCATTTCCTTCATGCGTTCGGTGGCATTTGTTATCTTTTGTTCATCGCCTGACTGAAGGGCATTTATCAGCATATTGGCCCACCTTACCTGGCGGAACAATTCGCAGCCCTGCATACACTCGCTGAGATATTGGAGTGCATTGTAATACGGAGCCCTTCCTTCTATAGCATTTTTAATAAGGTTGAGAGCATCGCCGTATTTGGCTTTACGTTCAGGATTGGCAACAACCCATTTCCTGAACTGGTCTTCAAGGGCCTCCTTTTTTGCTTCTACTTTCAGCCTTTCAAGACCGGCTTTCTGTCCGATTGAGAATTTCCAGTAGTTTGATGATCCGAAATACTTGGCTGAATACTGGATATTAACTTTTGGATTGGCTTTCATATCTTTCATCCATATATCCTGTTTGATACCGCGTATCTTTATCCTGTCGGGATGAACGATCTGCTGCTGTTCCTTAATCTCATAAGAAGTCATATACCTTGTTGTGCGACCAGGGTATCCCATTATCATGGAGAAATCATCTTTTTTAACACCTTTAATTGATACAGGGAGGTAATATTTTGGTTTGAGAGGGATATTGTCTTTTGAATAGGAAGCAGGTTTCCCGTCGGGACCGGAATATACCCTGAAAACACTGAAATCGCCGGTATGGCGGGGCCATTCCCAGTTATCGGTGTCGGAACCGAATTTCCCTATCGATGAAGGGGGTGTTCCCACGAGCCTTACATCATTATATCTCTCATAAATAAGCAGGTAGTAATAGTTGCCGCCATAGAAACTTGTGACCTGGGCCCTGTAATCAGTTCCTTCGGAAGCACTCTTCTGGATCTCAATACGGGCTTTGTTAACAGCTGCTTCACGGTCTTCTTCGCTCATGTCATCTGTTACACCGGCCAGAACCTTGTCGGTAACATCTGTAATACTAATCAGGAATGTAACTGAAAGCCCCGGGTTCGGAAGCTCTTCCGCTTTTGTTTTGGCCCAGAAGCCATCATGAAGATAATCATGTTCAACCGTGCTGTGTGCCTGTATTGAACCATAACCACAGTGATGATTTGTCAGAATGAGGCCCTGAGGGGAAACAATTTCTCCTGTACAACCGCCTCCAAAAATGACGACAGCATCTTTTATACTGGCTTTATTAAGGCTATAGATATCATCTGCCGATAACTTAAGCCCTAATTCTGTCATCTTGCCCATATTAAGCTTTTCAAGAAGTGGCAGCAGCCACATACCTTCATCAGCTTTTGCCCGGAATCCCAAGGTGAAAATCAGGATAAACAGAAATGCAAACAATTTTTTCATGTGTAAGAATTTTGATTTTAATAAGTCACATGGAACCCCCGTATAAAAATTATAATACTTACTTGACCCGTTTTTGCAGGTTGAGGGTTTCATAAAATTAAATTTATTTGGATTTATTTAATAAAAAAGCCAAATATAGCTTTTATAATTTAAGTATGGAATGCCAATAATTGTCTTATGGCGATTATTATAAAATTTTAAGAATTATTTTCTGAAGCAGTTTCAGAAATTGATTGTCATTTGCGTGTTGAACAGGCTGAAAGATCTTCGGTGATAGGGTGTTATGCCGAACTCTTCAAGAGCTTTCCTGTGAGCGACTGTAGGGTAGCCTTTATTCTTTATCCAATCGTACACGGGATATTCATTATGAATTTTTTCCATGTATTCGTCGCGGAATGTTTTTGCGAGTACGGATGCGGCAGCTATGCTGAAATAGATTCCGTCGCCCCTGACAACAGTCTTATATCCCATATCTTTATAAGGAAAGAAACGATTTCCGTCGATCAGCAGAAACTCCGGCACCTTTGACAATCCTTCCACCGCCATATGCATTGCCTTTATTGATGCCCTCAGGATGTTGATGCTGTCTATCTCGTTGTTATCGACAAAAGCAACATTCCAGGCTACCGCGCTGTTTATTATTTCCTCCTTAAGAAGTGATCTGGTGGCAGCCGTAAGTTTCTTGGAGTCGTTAAGGATGGGATGACGGTAATTTTTTGGAAGAATAACGGCAGCAGCTACAACCGGTCCTGCAAGACAACCCCTGCCGGCTTCATCGCATCCGGCTTCTATGAGATTATGATACATGTACGGTTTAAGCATGAAATTTGAAATGTAAATATTATTTGCTGAATGGTGCAAGGATAAAAAAGGGGGTTTACAATATAAACATTATTGATCTGCCGGCATGTAAACAGTAGTCATAGTTATTAACATATTTATCAACAAAAATTGTTAATTTGTCAAAAATTTGGTTATTTTTGAAGCACCTGACCCGGCCTTAAAATGATTAGAAAAATACTTTTATTTTTATTTCTGGCAATGACCCCGGCGGTAAAAGTTTTACCCCAGAGACTTTCGCATCAGGTTCTTGCACCTGCGGCAGGACAGGCTGTTCACGATAACCTTAATTACTCGCAGACAATAGGACAGACAGCTGTTGAAGTTTTTGGAGATGCAGGATTTGTCCTTACGCAGGGATTTCAGCAGCCTTTGATCATAACCGGGGAGGATTCATCTTTAAAGGGTAACGGGGTTGATGTATATCCTAACCCGGCTACTGATTTTATTAATGTGAAGCTTTTTGGTGATGTGGCCCGCAATTTCAGGATTGAGCTGATAAATATTACAGGGACAATAATAAAAAGTACAAGGATAAATTTTGTTACGGACTATTATTATATCGAACAGATACCTGTAAGCGATATAAAAATCGGATTCTATTTTGTAAGGGTGATCAGTGAAGATAAGCTGATACTCAGGACGTTCAAGATTGAAAAGTTATAAAATATGATTATATGACTTCTAAAAAACTGCACAAATATATACTGATACTTGTCCTTGTGATACTTCCGGTGATTGCCGGTGGACAAAGTGTACCGATGGGAATATATTACCAGGCTGTGGCGAGGGATAACTTCGGAAAGGAATTGGTAAACCGCGATATTGATGTGCGTTTTTCAATTATTTCAGATAATCCGCTTGGTAATGTTGTTTATCAGGAGTTGCATTCTGATGTCACCACATCACGTTACGGTGTGTTTTCAGTAGTTATAGGGTCAGGCGTTCAGACAGGAGGTACGTCGGAAGATTTCGGGCATATCGACTGGAGTCTGGCACCTCACTATCTGAAGGTTGAGGTAAAGTTCGACAATGATTTCCTTGATATGGGTACAATGCAGTTCCTTGCTGTCCCCTATGCCCTCTACGCCCAAAAGTCTCTCGAACCCGGACCCCAGGGACCTAAAGGTGATCCGGGAGACCCGGCATCAGATGATCAGACCCTTTCTTTTGATGGCAGTAATCTTGCCATTTCAGGAGGTAATACAGTGAATCTTTCATCTCTTAATGTACCTCACCAGCTTACTCTTGTCGGCGACACCCTTTCAATACTGGGTGGTAATAAGGTTGCCCTTACAAACCAGGTACAGGACCTTCAGCTCGATGTCAACAATAAACTGAAAATAACCAAAAACCCTGCGGCAACTGAAATTGACCTGACCCCATTTAAACAAAGTCTTTCCTATAACAGTACCTCGGCCACATTAAGTATCTCAGGAGGTACGGGAGCTGATCTGACCGACCTTAAAACAGCAGGTATTCAGGATATACACCTGAAAGGGGATCAACTGACAATAGATAAGAATAGTGCATCAGCCGGAGTCGATCTTGCCAAGTACCTTGACAATACTGACAGTCAGACTCTGAATTATAATTCCTCGAATAATTCTCTTACAATATCTAATGGAAATACGGTTTCGCTTGGCAGTATGGTGGCTTTCAGGGCAGAAAAAATAAATCCTGCTGGCCCGACTGGGAATGATATTCCATTGGTTTTTGAAACAATAAGATATAATGATGCAGCTGCATATAATAATTCGACTGGCGAGTTTGTTGCTCCCGGTAAAGGTATATATACTTTTAATGTCAGATATGATGCTGCTATTGGAGCAAAAGTATCTCTGTTTCTAAACGATCAGCTTTATGAGATAGTGGCAGATGTACTTTCTAGCAGTGGAGCTGTTTTCAGAAGCATAACCATGAAGCTGGATGTTAATGATAGTGTTAAAGTTGTTGTTAATACTGGAATAGCTTCTCAATCTGGTACCGGTTCTTTTTCCGGCTACCGTGTTAATTAACAGGAGAACCTCCAATAGAGGTATTATTCTACTATCCCGTAGTTCTTTAGCAATCGCACTGGATCATAATTACTATTGCTTTTTTCACCGGTTGCAAATCGGATCTAACCTGGAAGCTATACCGTGGACTGCAAACCGGTTTCCGCGATTTTATAATTAAGTCACTCAGAATTAATGATTTTTATATAAATCCCTTCTGTCAGGTGACCTCTTCTGATATCACTTGCTATATCCTCAC
>JBJKPQ010000109.1:0-39556 GCA_046706305.1 Bacteroidales bacterium | reverse complement strand
AATCGCGTCTCCTGTATATAATTGAGGTAACTGGTTCATAGATCTGATTTTTAATAATTTTTGATCAGGTTAAACTATTTTTTCTTTTTGAACATTTCCAGCATCCTGTCGGTGACGACAAAACCTCCGACAACATTCAGAGTACCCAGTACAACTGCAAGGAAACCTAGTATAAGAGATCCCGTGGTTTCTGCATGGCCCATAACTATTATTGCCCCTATAATTACCACACCATGGATAGCATTTGCCCCCGACATAAGCGGAGTATGCAAGATGGCCGGGACATGACTGATCACTTCAATACCAAGAAATATTGAAAGTATAACTATAAATATAGCTTCCCTGTGCAATAAGAAAAATCCTAAAATGTTTTCCATGAGATATTTTATTTAATATTGAGCATTTGTTTAACTCTCTGACTAATGTATTCCTTTGCATGAACTGCAGTAGTCCCGTTAATTATTTCATCCTCCATATTTAGTGCAAGGTTACATTCGCTTGTAACCATTATCTTAAGGAGGTTAATGATATTATTACCAAACATCTTGCTGGCATCAGTCGGCATGGCAGAAGGGTAATCTGATTTTCCGATTATTCTTACACCATTTACAACAAGTATCTTTCCATCCTCTGTCAGTTCGCAGTTACCTCCGGTTGAAGCAGCAAGGTCAACTATCACAGAGCCCGGTTTCATTTTATTGACAGTATCTCCCAGGATAAGTACCGGTGCCTTTTTACCGGGTATCTGGGCAGTAGCTATAACAACATCCGCAGCAGCAGCTCTCTGTTGTATCAGCTCCTGTTGTTTCTTTTTAAATTCCTCTGTCTGTTCAACAGCATAACCACCGGCGGAAGCATCTTCCCTGGCTCCTTCCACCTCTATGAATTTACCGCCAAGGCTCTTAACTTCTTCCTTAACCGCAGAGCGCACATCAAAAACTTCAACAACAGCCCCCAGTTTACGGGCAATGGCAATTGCCTGAAGCCCTGCCACACCGGCACCAAGTATAAGAACACGGGCAGGTTTAATAGTTCCGGCAGCTGACATAAACATGGGGAAGAACCTCGGTAACATTGACGCCGCATCCAAAACTGCCTTGTAACCGGCAACAGTAGCCATTGAAGACAATATGTCCATAGATTGTGCCCTTGTTGTCCTGGGAATCAGGTCGAGAGCAAGTACTGTCAGACCTCTGGCCCTGGCTTTGTCGAGCCATTCACTGTTCTCAACGGGATTGAGCACGGAACAAAGAACCTGTCCCTCACTGAAAGAATCAATTTTATCATTCAAAGGCGGGTTTACAGACAAAAGAACTGCTGCCTCCGAGATGACTTCTTTCCGGGATTTCAAAGAAGCACCTGCCTTTTCATAGTCTTCATCAGTTGCATACGACAGGGCTCCGGCTCCTTTCTCTGCCAATACTTCAATACCCATTTTTTTAAGTACTGTAACCTCTCCTGGCAGCATTGCCACCCTGTTTTCAGTACCATTTTCTTTGAGAATACCTATTATCATAAGTGTCGGGTTTGGATTTTGATATTTAGAGTATTAAGATAACTATACTTATTCTTTTCCGAAAAAATTACGTAACCAGAACCTGTGAGCTTCGCTCCTGGAATGAACTGCTTTTTCGCCGCCCCAGCCATGCCTTCCACCGGGGTACAGCATGAACCCGAATACCTTATTATTATCTTCCAGTCTGGATATCAAATAAATGGCATTCTGAAAATGTACATTATCATCCATGTCACCATGCGTCAGGAATAACTTACCTGTATAATCCTTCACATACGGCAAGGTGGAGCTTTCCCTGTATCCAACCGGATTGTCTTTCGGAGTATCCATATATCGTTCCGTATAAACATCATCATAAAGTCTCCAGTCAGTTACTGACGAACCGGCAAAGCCGTGTGTCCAGTAACCTGCACCGCGTGTGAGTGCCATGCAGGTCATGTATCCTCCGTATGAACTGCCCGTGATACCAATTCTTTCAGAATCAACATACGGTTTGGTTCTTAGCCATTTAACGGCATCCTCATAATCAAGGATCTCCCACTTACCAAGGTTACGGTACAGATAATCAAGCCCTTTCCTGCCAAACTGGCCTGAACCACGATGATCGACAGTAAATGTAATAATTCCATTCTGAGCATACCAGGATGGATCATTCCCCTGCCAGCGGTTATATACATTCTTCGAATCCGGTCCTCCATAAATGGTAAAAACAACAGGGTATTTCTTTGACGGATCAAAATTAACGGGATACGTTATAATAGCGGGCATATTGAACAGCCCGTCCGATGTCTTTATGCTGACCATCTCCGACCTGGAGTCACTGGCCGGATCAAAGGGAGATTGTTTGTATACAAAGACAGATCTGAGTTTAACAGCTTTCCTGTTATACACATCTATTGAACCTGCGCTGTCTATCGAATTCCATGTATCCGTGTAATACGACCCTTTTGGTGAAATATTTACACTGTGTTGTCCATGCCCCCCTGTCATCTGAACAAGATTCTTCCCGTCCAGACCTACCCTGTATAAATGGCTGTCAGTTGACTCCGGTCAGGTTGCAGTAAAATAAACAAGCTTACGGCTCTCATCCACCCTCTCGATACCTGTTACCCTGAAACCAAGACTGGTAACCGTGCTTACAAGGTTTCCGTCCCAATCGTAATAATACAGGTTCTGCCAGCCATTACTGTCATTTCTAACAATAAAGCCTGATCCGTCATCCATAACATAGGTGTCCTCGTGAATTTCCACCCAGCTTTTTCTCGATTCCTCATAAATCTGCCTTGTCTTGTCAGCCGCCGGATCAACCAGGAGTATTTTAAGATCATTCTGATCACGGTTGAGAACCTGAACTGCAAGCTGCCTGCTGTCCGGAGTCCAGAATGGCCATGCTATATACTGGTCGACATTATAATCTGTCTTTACCCAATATGTCTTTGTTGTTTCAATATCGGCTATACCCATTTTAACCTTCGGGTTGGGGTCCCCCGGGTTAGGATAAGGAGTAGCTTCTATCTTGCCATGAATTCCATCCGCCTCATCCAGCCTGTTAAGAATAAAAACAGGTACATCCGATTCATCTGTTCTGAGGAAGGCAATTTTTTTACTGTCGGGCGACCACCAGAAAGCTGCATAATGACTTGATCTCTCAAGAATCTCTTCCATATAAACCCATGATGCATAACCATTATAAACCTTTCCGGAAGCGTCGTTTGTAAGTCTTATCTCTTTCCTACCGGCAATATCATAAACATACAGATCTTTATCTTTAGTATAGGCCAGTTTGGTCCCGTCAGGAGAAAAACGTGCGTTAACCTCAGGAATACTGTCATGTGTCAGACGCGACCACTCTGTCTCTCCCATGGTGAAATAAAAAAGATCATTATCCTTGATCTTTATCACACTCTTTCCGTCGGGCGATAATACATCCCCATAAGCCAGTGAAGTACCTTTTGGTAATGATTCCGACAAAAGATCCCTGGCCGTCTGAACAGGTTGTACAATTAGCGATTTGCCTGTTCTTGCATCAACCTTCTTCATAACCGGATTGCCTTTTGAATCAAAGGTCCTTAAGATAAAATGAGTATCATCAGCCCAGCCTGTCACAGCTACCCTGGTTTCACCCCATCTTCTCATCTGTGCATTCACATGCCGGGTAACCGAGAATAAAAACAAAGAACAAATCAATACTAGGGAAAATCTGACTCTAAACATCTGGTAATTGATTATAATAGAACTTATATTTAACAGGATAGCAAAAATAAGAATTTTAAATTCTTATTCAACCCTTATGCTTAACATCACTATCATAATGCCTGTGGCACCTTGCTAAAAGCAATTATTATTTTCAAAGATTAAAAGATATTATTAAGCTTACTGCCCTGTTTAAAAGCAGATTTAAATTATAAAGCTGTGATTTGAAAAAAGATTATATTTAACCCTTCATTGTTAAATAAACTAAAAAATGAGAAGGCTACTCCTTATTGTCGTCATTCTGACAATTTTACCTGCAATATTAAAATCACAAACTATAAAAACACCGGGTGAGTTTCTCGGTTATGAACCGGGTACTCAGTTTACCTGGCAATATAAAGCAACCGAGTATTTCAGGTATATTGCCAATACCTCTTCCATGGCGGAATTCCGTGAATACGGTAAAACATATGAAGGCCGGACACTCGGAGTATGTTTTGTCTCATCGGCTGACAACATAGCCAACTTAGAAAAATACAGGAAAAACAACCTTATTAAAGCAGGACTCCTTAATGGTGAAGCAGAAGGGAAACAGATCCCTTTTATCTGGCTGAGTTATAATGTTCATGGAAATGAAGCAGTAGGCACTGAAGCAGCGATGAAGACACTTTACACCCTTGTTTCAGGCACATTGCCTGAAGTAACAGAATACCTTAAGGAATGTATTGTTGTAATTGATCCCTGCCAGAATCCGGATGGTCATGATCTCTATACAGAGAGATACAGAACATCAATGAGCAGCTTCATGAATCCCGATCCTAATGCATGGGAACACCATGAAGGATGGCCCGGATCGCGCACAAATCATTACCTATTTGATCTTAACCGCGACTGGACCTGGCAGACACAGGCTGAATCGCAACAAAAAGTAAAGATGTACAGGCAGGTGATGCCGCAGGTTCATGCCGATTTTCATGAGATGGGTCCCGAATCGACTTTCTTCTTTGCACCCGGTGCCAGTCCGTGGCACGACAAGCTAACAGAATGGCAGCATGAGTTTCATAAACTTATGGGACAGGGAAATGCTGCACTCTTCGACAGCAAATACAGGCTGTACTTTACAAAAGAGAATTTTGACCTTTTCTATCCCAGCTACGGCGACACTTGGCCACTATTCAACGGAGCGATGGGATTCACCTATGAGCAGGGCGGTGGCGGTGCATCCGGACTTGCATACAAGCAGGAATCGGGTGATACTCTTACTCTGAAACAAAGAATTGACGGGCACTTCACGGCCTCAATGGCTACAATCAAAGTTGCTTATGAGAACCGCGATAAACTAATATCAGAATTCAATAAGTATTTTGAAAGTTCGGGCAACAATCCTTCTTACAGGTACAAATCGTTTATAATAAAAGGGACAAACGAGAAATCGAATGTCAGGTCACTTTTGCAATTACTTGACAATAATCAGATCAGGTACAGTTATGCCGGAAATGAAGGGAAAAAATATTCTGGTTTCGATTATCTCAAAGATAAGGACGGTGATGTAACAATAGAAAAAGGAGATATACTTATCAGTGCATATCAGCCTGAATCTCATCTTCTTGAGGTTCTTTTCGAACCGCACAGCAAAATGACAGATTCAATAAGTTACGATCTTACCGCCTGGGCTATTCCCTTTGTTTATAACCTCAAAGCCTATGCTTTAAAAGAAAGAATACAACCAGATACTGGGAAAGTCGGTTTCAAAAAAATTATAAATATCGCGGATAAGAAGGAACCTTATGCCTACCTGGCCAATTTTACCGGGTTTGATGAACTGAAATTAATGGCATCGCTTTATCATAAGGATGTGAAGCTCAGATATTCAATGAAACCTTTCAAAATTGAAGACAGGCAATTTAACAGGGGGAGCATTATAATTGCCAGGGGTGACAATAAGCAACTTGGAACCGGGTTTGACAGCCTGGTTACTGCTGCAGCTAATGAATGCCAGGTTGAACTGATCCCAAGCAATACAGGTCTTGTACAAAGTGGTCGCGATTTCGGCTCGGAGTATTCCCCGCTTATGAAGAAAAGAGATATAGCCCTGCTGTGTGGAGAAAAAACATCCTCTTCTTCAGTTGGCGAGTTGTGGTTTTACTTCGAACAGGAACTGCATTATCCGGTTTCATTAATAAATATAGACCTGTCGCCAAATGCAGACCTCAGCAAATACAAGATACTTATCCTTACTTCCGGATCATATTCAAAACAACAAAAAGACACAATAATGGATTTCCTTAAGAGAGGCGGCAGGGTCATAGCCTTTGAACGTGCAGTCTCGATCTTTGCAGGAGAAAAAAGTACCGCCCTGGCAAGTGCAGTAAGTAAAAGAGAATCGGAACTTAAAGCTTCGGAGAAAAAGACAAGGAGCGACGATACAACATTGCTTAAAAAATATGAATATGAAACAGACCGGGGATATTCACTCGCCAACAGGTCTGAGGGAAGCATTTACAGGGTCCGTCTCGACGACACACACCCTTATGCATTCGGTATGGGCAATGAATGGTTCGTATTGAAAAGATCTGCAGGGTACCCTTTCCTTGAAAAGGGTAACAACATAGGGTATGTCCTTGACAGGGAACCGGTTTCAGGCTTTGCAGGATTCAAATACAAGGATAAGATAAAAAATACCCTTGTCATCGGTTCCGAGAGGATTGGAAGCGGTGAAGTTGTATATGTCACTGACGACCCTTATTTCAGGGGATTCTGGAAAAGCGGAAGGGTACTGATAGGTAATATTGTTTTAAGGTAATATTGTAAAGTAAAAAGAGCTCAGGAAGTTCATTTGTCAAATCATAATTTCTTTACCCGTAAGAATCAGGGATTAACATTTTCAGACCAGAAAGTTAAATCTGAAACAGCCTTGCTTGCTTTTATTACCTGTAACATGCCTGCTAAAAGCCAACTCTTCCCTGACCGGAAGCGGCTATATGCTTTTATGACCGTGACATACTGGTACTTATCCGGTTTCAACTCAAACCACCTGTACAGACACTAACAACTACAGAAATAAATTCATCACTACAGTTTATTTAGAATTAGTATAAAGTTGTGTTATTTTATTAACATTGTTATTTTATTAACATTAATAATATTATTTTTGTATTGTAAAATATGAACAATAAAGGATCAACTATTGATTAATGACTGGTAATTAAACAATTATTTATAGTTCAGAATTGGTTCCTTGTAATAAATGAGAATAACAAATTAACAGGTAAAAAGGATGTCAAAGATCAAATCGCTGGCGGATCTGAAAAAGAAACGCTATGAGTTAGAAGTAAGCTCAGCCGGAGAAACCGGTGAGAAAGATAGCGGAAAAACTATACTGATCAGGGTAGCAATGGCAACCTGTGGTATAGCCTCCGGGGCAAGAAATATAATGGATTTTTTCAGGGAACAGCTTGTAAGAAGGAATATTGAAGCTGTGGTCACACAGACAGGATGCATGGGCTATTGCTATGCCGAGCCTACAATTGAGGTTAAATTACCCGGAAAGGAGCCTGTGGTATTCGGATTTGTCGATCTGAAAAGAGCTGACCAGATAATTGAGAAGTATATTAAGACCGGTGAGCTTGTTGATGGAATCATCCCGGTTAATTATGAAACAATAGATCTTAAAGAATAAGGAGGAACAATAATGTCTAATTACACTCACCATCTCCTTGTATGCGGGGGTACTGAATGCCATGGTTCAGACAGTGACGCAATAGTGTGCAACCTCAGGGATGAGCTGGAATCAAAAAATTTATCCGGCTCGGTACAGGTTATTATGACCGGCTGCTTCGGTTTCTGTGGAAAAGGTCCGATAGTAAAAGTTTTGCCTGATAACACTTATTATGAAAATGTAAAACCGGAAGATGCCGAAGAGATTATTGGTGAACACATAATGAAACACAGAAAAGTCACCAGGCTTCTACCACGTGATCCGGTCACAGGTAATCCATTAACAGAAGAAAAGACAACCGGCCGGTTCAGAAAACAGATCCGTATTGTCCTTAGAAACTGCGGGGTTATCAATCCTGAAAACATAGACGAGTACATACTAAGGGAAGGTTATATGGCCCTTGGTAAGGTATTAACAGGAATGAGTCCTGAAGAGGTAATAAAAGAGATCATGGATTCAGGTCAAAGAGGCCGTGGAGGAGCAGGTTTCTCAACAGGACTTAAATGGGAACTTGCCCGGAGAAACAAATCAGATGAGAAATATGTCGTCTGCAATGCTGATGAAGGCGATCCCGGAGCATTCATGGACAGGTCTGTTTTGGAAGGTGATCCTCACTCAGTTCTTGAGGCAATGGCTATATGCGGTTATAGCATCGGAGCTTCAAAGGGGCTTATTTATATTCGTGCTGAATATCCTCTTGCAATAGAACGTCTTAAGATTGCCATTAATCAGGCAAGGGAATACGGCCTGCTTGGTAACAATATTTTAGGAACGGGCTTTAATTTCGATATTTCCCTTCGCTATGGCGCAGGTGCTTTTGTATGTGGTGAGGAAACTGCGCTTATACATTCTATGGAGGGTCTGAGAGGTGAACCTACAGTAAAACCACCATTTCCCGCAGAAGCAGGTTTTCGTGGCAAACCAACAAATGTAAATAATGTTGAAACATATGCAGCCATTCCGGCCATCATTCTCAAGGGGGCAAAATGGTACAGCAGCATCGGCACAGAAAAATCGAAAGGAACAAAAGTCTTCGCACTGGCCGGTAAAATAAATAATGTAGGTCTCATTGAAGTACCTATGGGAACCACTCTCAGGGAAGTCATCTTTGAGATAGGCGGTGGCATAAAGAATGGTAAAAAATTCAAGGGAATCCAGACAGGTGGTCCTTCGGGTGGCTGTCTTGCTGAAAAACATCTCGACACTCCTATCGACTTTGACAACCTTATACAGGCAGGATCAATAATGGGCTCCGGTGCGATGGTAGTGCTTGATGAGGACGATTGCATGGTTGCCATGGCCAAATTCTTTCTCGATTTTACAGTTGAGGAATCGTGCGGCAAGTGCGCTCCCTGCAGGATAGGCAACAAACGAATGCATGAATTGCTCGGTCAGATATGTGACGGGAAAGGGTCAGTTGAAGATCTCGACAGGCTAAAAAACATGTGCCTTGTAATAAAAGATACAGCCCTGTGTGGTCTTGGTCAGACCTCTCCTAACCCGGTGCTCTCAATGATGGATAATTACTATGATGAGTATCTGGCTCATGTAAGCGATAAAAAGTGTCCTGCCGGACAATGCCGCAATCTTATGGAATATGTAATTAACGGAGAAAATTGCGTGGGCTGTACAGCATGTGCCCGTGTTTGTCCTGTAAATGCAATCTCAGGTGAACGTAAAGAAATACATCATATTAACCCGGCTATTTGCATCAAATGCGGTGCATGTATTGAAAAATGCAAGTTTGATGCCATATATATCAGTTAATCAATAAGAATATGGAAACGATAACACTCAAGATTGATAATAAGGAAATACAGGTCCCCAAAGGTACCACAATATATAAGGCTGCTAAGGAGCTTGGTATAGATATTCCCACACTTTGCTACATGGATCTCCATGACATGCATATAGAGAATAAGCCTGCAGGATGCCGTATATGTGTTGCAGAGGTATCAGGAAGAAAGAACCTGGCTCCGACATGTTCGACCAAATGCGAGGAAGGTATGGAAGTGAAGACCCATACACCGCGTGTTCTCAATGCACGAAGGACTGTAATGGAATTCATCCTGTCAGATCATCCTAAAGATTGCCTTATTTGTCCCAAATCAGGCAACTGCGAACTTCAGACTATGGCCCATAAACTTGGCATCAGGGAGATTCCGGGTAATGAATATGCAGAAATGTCAACATACAGGAAAGATACCTCTCCTTCCATCATAAGGGATCTGGATAAATGTATTATGTGCCGCCGCTGTGAAATGATGTGTAATGAAGTGCAGACAGTGGGCGCTCTGTCGGCTGTTAACCGTGGTTTCATGGCCACCGTGGCGCCGGCATTTGAGCAAAACCTGGAATATTCAACATGCACCTATTGCGGACAGTGTGTCGCCGTCTGCCCAACAGGGGCTCTTACCGAAGTTAATCACGTACCCAGTGTACTCAGGGCGCTTGTTGACCCCTCAAAAACTGTTGTTGTACAGACAGCTCCGGCAGTGCGTGCAGCCCTTGGTGAAGAATTCGGTATGGAACCAGGAACACTTGTTACAGGTAAAATGGTGGCAGCCCTCCGCGCACTGGGGTTTGACTATGTCTTCGACACCGATTTTGCTGCTGACCTGACTATTATGGAGGAGGGTACCGAATTACTGGACAGGCTGAATAACCATCTTAACGGGGACAAGACTGCAAAAATACCTATACTAACATCGTGTTGCCCGGGATGGGTTAACTTCTTCGAACACTACTATCCCGATCTGAAAGATGTGCCTTCTACAGCCAAGTCGCCCCAACAGATGTTTGGTGCCGTTGCAAAATCATATTTTGCTGAAATGACAGGGACAGCCCGAAAGGATATGGTAGTCGTTTCCATTATGCCATGCCTGGCTAAAAAATATGAATGCCAGCGCGATGAGTTTTCTGTTGATGGAAATCCGGATGTTGATTTTTCAATTTCGACAAGGGAACTGGCAAGTTTTATAAAACAGGCTAATATAGATCTGAGCAACCTGAAAGAGGAAGAGTTTGACTCACCACTCGGTGAATCAACTGGAGCAGCAGTTATTTTCGGGGCAACAGGAGGTGTGATTGAAGCGGCATGCAGAACAGCCTACGAATTATATACCGGCAAGAAACTGCAGAAACTTGAATTTACAGAACTGAGGGGGATGGAAGGCGTAAGATCTGCAACTATAGATTTTGACGGTTTAGCTCTTAAGATTGGTATCGCCCACGGATTGGGAAATGCAAGGAAACTCCTCGATGATGTCAGGGCCGGCAAATCAGAATTTCATGCAATAGAAGTTATGGCATGTCCCGGCGGTTGCATAGGCGGCGGAGGTCAGCCGCTTCATCATGGGAACTCGGAAATACTAAAAGCAAGAGCAGCTGCCATATATAGTGAAGACAAGAAGAAGCCCCTTAGAAAATCTCATGAGAATCCTTTTATAATAAAACTATATGAGGATTTTCTTGAAGAGCCAAATAGTGAAAAAGCGCACAAGCTGCTTCATACGCATTATTTCAACAAACAGAAAAAAATCCTTATCAAACAATAGGAAACATACCCCGAAATAAAAACATCACTGCAATGTCTCATATAAAAATAGAATTAAGAAAGGAAGATGTGGATTATATAAAAGAAGTATGCAACTCTTTTAATAATGATCCGCAGGAACTAATTAATGTTCTTCATGCTTGCCAGGAACATTTCGGTTATCTCCCTGCAGAAGTACAGGAAGTAATTTCAGAAGGTCTTAATGTGCCCGTTTCAAAAATTTACGGTGTGGTTACCTTCTATTCATTTTTTACTATGACCCCGAAAGGGAGGTACCCCATAAGTATTTGTCTTGGCACAGCTTGCTATGTCAGGGGTGCTGAAAAGGTTCTGGATGAATTTAAAAAAGAACTTGGCATACAGGTTGGTGAAGCCACTCCCGATAATAAGTTTTCATTATCGAGCCTCAGATGTGTTGGAGCCTGCGGACTGGCCCCGGTTGTTCTGGTTGGAGAAAAAACATATGGCAGGGTTGCTCCTGATGATGTTAAAAACATACTCAGGGAGTACGAACAGGATTTGTAATAGTTTTGGTTTTATAGGTAGGTTAAAGGCTGTACCTGAATAATTTCCGGTACAGCCTTCTTTTTAAAACGACTGTTTTATACAGTGCCTTAATAAGTTGCAATTTCCTATCTTTGCCAGGGTATTGAAAATATATTATACAGCTGATGATAGATAAATTCAGGATTGTTACATTGTGTGGCAGCACAAGGTTCCGCGACGAGTTTCTTTCAGTACAGAAAAAGCTCACTCTCGAAGGTTATATTGTAATAAGTGTTGGACTGTTCGGTCATTCCGGAGATGACGAGGTGTGGACAGATAATACAAAAGAAATGCTCGATGAAATGCATAAAAGAAAAATCGACCTTGCCGATGAGATATTCGTTATCAATGTAGGTGGTTATATAGGCTCATCAACAAAAAGTGAAATAGAATACGCCACCATGACAAATAAGGCTGTACGCTACCTCGAACCTCCGGTATAATAATCACTGCATAAGGAATGGTACTATTTGTCATATAACCTGGTCCGACCACCATACTTTTTTTTCTTTCCTGGCATTTTATTATCCTGCTGTTTCCTGCTCCTGTACCAGAAAAAATATTCCTTCTGACGTTTTTTCCCGTCAATGGTCCTTTCCACATATACCTTTTTCCCTGAATAAGGATCATACCCGGTATAATACATTAAGGTTGAGAGTGTCATAGGTGTAGGAGTAAAGCTCTGAACCTGTTCGGGGCGAAGATCCATGCTTTTCATTTCTGCCGATAAGTTCTTCATATCATTTTCGGAACAGCCCGGGTGGGAAGAGATGAAATATGGCACAATCTCGTAGGGAAGTCCGTTACGCTTTACTATTTTATCAAATCTGTCCTTCAGCTTATGAAACAGGGAGAAAGGCATCTTCCTCATTTCTGACAAAACTGCCGGCGACGTGTGCTCAGGAGCTACCTTCAACCTTCCGGAAACATGGTTTACTATCAGCTCTTCAAGATATTCCTCCTCTGCCTTTCCTGCTTTGCTGTTCCAGTCAGTGAACAGCATATCATATCGGAGTCCGCTTCCTATAAATGACTTTCTGATACCTTCAATTTTGTCAGCTTTCCTGTAAAGTCGTGTCAGAGCACTATGATCCGTATCGAGATTTTTACATACTGAAGGCCATATGCAGGAAGGTCTGCTGCAATTAAGACATAAATCACTTTTTATACCTTTCATCCGGTACATGTTTGCCGACGGCCCTCCAAGATCTGAAAGGTAACCTTTAAATCCCGGCAGCATGCTGATCTTTCTTACCTCCTTAAGTACCGATTCTTCGGAACGGCTTACAATATGTTTCCCCTGGTGCGCAGCAATCGCACAAAAGCTGCATCCTCCAAAACAACCTCTATGAATATTGACGGAAAATTTTATCATTTCCCATGCCGGGATTGTGCCTTTTTTCAGGTACTTGGGGTGCGGAAGATATGTGAATGGAAGATCATAGATACTATCAGCCACTTCCTCAGTGGCAGGTATGAAAGGAGGATTAACAACAACCCGTACATTACCTGACGGCTCGGAAAGCCGGGCCTGGATTATCCGGCCCGACTCTCTTTCAAAATGCACAAAATTTTCGGAGAACATCCTCTTGTCTGACCTGCACTCCTCAAATGAATTTAGAACAATATCCTTCCAGTGTGAATGAGCAGGCAGTGGATCATCACTGCCAATCAAAACAGCTGTTTGTGGAATAGTCTTAAGTGAAGAAAAAGGTACTCCCTTATCCAACAGCCTTACCAGCTCCCTCACCGGCTGTTCTCCCATACCGTAAATCAGCATATCGGCACCGCTGCTTACCAGAACGGATGGTTGCACATTATCATTCCAGTAATCGTAGTGTGTCAGCCTTCTCATAGATGCTTCAATACCTCCTATCACAACAGGCACCTCCGGATACAGATTTTTAAGAATCCTGGTATAGACCACAGTGGGATAGTCCGGACGAAATCCGGCCTTGCCACCAGGTGTATATGCATCATCCGATCTCAGTCTGCGCGTTGCTGTGTAATGATTAACCATCGAATCCATGTTACCTGCAGTAACACCGAAGAAATAACGTGGCTTTCCAAGTTTCCTGAAGTCCCTAAGATCATCCTTCCAGTTGGGTTGCGGAACAATGGCCACACGTAAGCCCGAGGCTTCTATAACCCGTCCGATAACAGCAGGTCCGAATGAAGGATGATCCACGTATGCATCCCCGCTGAAAATTATTACATCCAGCTCATCCCAACCCCGTGCTTCTACTTCCTTTTTCGTTACCGGCAACCATTCTCCCACTGGTGTTGTCCCATTTTTCATTCTGCAAATGTACTTAAAAGTAATATCTTGATTATCTTTGATTACAAGAAATGAAAGCTGAACATGATAACCATTATCATCCCAGGGTCAGATCAATTCCGGTTAAACAGCGTTAAGATCATCCCGCGTATAATTATTTTACAATTTATGCTGCTCTTTCTTAGTCCGGGGACACCTCTTTATTCACAGGTAAAAACCCTGAGACCAAAGGTAGGACTGGCATTAAGCGGAGGCGGATCGTGCGGACTGGCACATATTGGTGTTCTGAAGGTGATGGAAGAAGCCGGCTTAAGACCCGATGTGATAACTGGTGTGAGCATGGGAAGCATTATAGGAGGATTATATGCAATAGGATATTCTGCCGACAGTATTGAAAAACTGGTTAAGTCGATAGACTGGAGTCTTATTCTGACAAACCAGATACCGGAGAATAAAATCATATACCCCGAAAAGCAGTATTTCAATAATAATATTATTTCGATACCCGTAGAACTTAAAAAATCCATAATACCTTCCGGGCTCATCAACGGTCAGCAGATGGAGAAAATGTTAAGCTATTATACATGGCCTGCTGCCACGACCAACGACTTTTCAAAACTGCCAATCCCTTTTATGTGCCTGGCTACCAACCTGGTTACCTGCACAAAGACTGAACTTACAGGTGGTTATCTGTCTGATGCCATGAGGGCCAGCTCCGCTGTACCAACTATCTTTACACCTCTTAAGATTGACAGCCTGTTGCTCATTGATGGTGGTATGGTTCGAAATCTGGCACTCAGTGAAACCCGTGACATGGGCGCATCTATAGTAATAGCCTCATATACAGGAAGCTATATGAGCAAAGAGGAAGACCTGCAAACAGTTCCGGATATTCTTTCTCAACTGCTGTTTTTTATTGGAGTTGATGATTTTGAAAAAGAAAAGAAATATGCTGACATACTTATTGAACCGAAAACTGAAGATCTTTCTTCCACATCTTTTGATAATATAGATACAATAATACAAAGGGGGTACAGGGCTGCACTGCCTTTCAGGGAAAAATTCAAAAGGATAGCCGATTCACTTAACAGGATTGAATCACAGCCACCTATTGACAATATCCTGTCAAGACAATATTATTCCTTCGACCAGATAAGGATTAACGGAAATAAAAAAATCTCAAAGAAACAGATACTCGGCGTTCTTAACATACAACCTTACCAGAGAGTAGACAAAAAGATGATAACCGACAGGATTGATCTGCTCTATGGCAAAAACTGGTTCGACAAGGTGAAGTACAGGATAGTTCCCGAGAATGACTCTCTGATACTCATGATAGACTGCATTGAGTTATCAAAGACAATGCTCTATGCTTCTGTACATTACGACAATGGCATGAGATCGGGTCTCATCTTTAGGTTCTCTCTGAAGAACCCTCTGATTCAGAAATCCAAATTTGAAACTGATGCATCAATTGGACAGTATTACATGGTAAGATCGAGATATATGCAATTCATCGATCATAACCAGAAATACGGTCTGTCACTTAATTTTTATGCGGAAAAGACCCTGATGCCAATGCTTGAGGTAAGGGGGGAAACAGGTAATACAATAAGCAGAAACTTATATCCAGGCATCTCGTTGTTTAAAAGATTCGGTCTGAATCACATGCTTAACTTATCGGCTACATACCAATCCCTTGGCTATCTTCCTCAATTCCTGTCACCTGAAGAGCTGGAATACATATCCTATAACTACATGAACCTGGGCATGGAATATAAGATTAACACCCTTGATATTAAATATTTCCCGAACTATGGTGCTATCCTCGACCTGTCAGGCAGCATGTCAAGGCTTCTCTCCTATTCAACAAAAACAAGCTTCTCCTCTGCCAGGTATACCGACAATAATGAAGGCATGCCTCCATTCGAAAAATTTTATACAATTTCCGGCCATTACAGGCATTATTTTTCTCCGTCTAAAAAACTGACATTTGGTCTGGGAACCGATTTCCTTTATATAACACATACTGATACAGTTTCGCAACAAAACAACTTTTATTTCCTTGGCGGAATGACGCCTGTTACAGTTCGATCAATACCATTCACCGGGTTTCATCCCGGAGAAATAAGGGTCAAACGCTTGGCGGAGGTGATTGCCCAGGCCGATTATGAAGTCTTCCCTGCGTTTCACCTTGGCTTGATGACTAACTTTGCAATAATCAGGGAAGCCGCAGCAGATAAAGGATCATCCTTCCTTGCAGGTTATGGTATAAGCATTGGCTATTCCTCAATATTCGGACCCCTCAAAGCGGGTATTATGCATGGTTTCTACGACAAAGAGAAATATTTCAGTGCAATAAAAGGATTTATAAGCCTGGGGTATAACTTCTGATCAGCCTGACAGGATAGAATATCAAAGTACAGGGCCGGCAATAAATGCTGGCGTTTTTTCACTTTCTTCATTTACGGTCTGATTCTTGCAGACTCTTTTTCAGTAGTAAAAAAATGATCTTTTGGCAGATCACTAAGGATAAAGAAAAGATATGGATGTAGGAAAAACAATAAAACAGCATAAAAACATATGCAAGCTTGTTTCTGATAAAAAAATAAAACAAAGCCTTGATATACTGTCAGATATGCTAAAAAATGTCTCGCTGAGCGATTTGCGTGATGAGTACGATAATCTGGCAATGACCTACAGAAGCATGCTTACATACACAATTGAAGGAATAAAGGACCCTGAGAGAGAAAAAGTATATACCAAGCTCATACAGTCCATTCTCGGGTTATCGGACAGGGCACGGCAGGACATATTGTCACATTATTCCGGGTGGCATACATACTGGGTAAAGGAACAGACCGAAAAAGAGTTGAAGCTAAGTGGCAAAACAATCGTAGATACTGTAGATGACTTGATGTTTAAACCTGAACTGGATGAATGGTTAAAACTCAGTACAGAAATAATTCCTGATCCTGAATCTGAGATCTCGAGAAAGCACAATCAGCTCATAAGCAACATATTCAATCACCTTTGGCTCACAGATTACTACGGAGAAGCTGAAATCAGTCTGATAGGGATAATTCTTAAATCAGGTAAATTCAGATGGTATGAGGCCAGCCTGTTCACTTCCGCCATCACATTAAGCTCACTCAGAACATGGCACACTGAAAAGCTATATCAGCTGATACGTATTTATGAAGCTCATCAGGAGCAGGTCATGGAGCGGGCATTATCAGGTCTTATACTTAATCTGCATTACTATAATGACAGGATAATGCTTTATCCTGAGATAAAAGAACGCATCCGGAAGCTTAGTGATAATCCGGATTTCAGGGAACACTGCCGTATCATTGTACTTCAAACCATCAGGTCGAGGGAGACAGAAAATCTGAGCCGCAAACTGCACGATGAGATACTGCCCCAGGTAGCCAAGCTTAAGCCACGGATTGAAGAGAAGCTTGATCTTGATAATATACTCGCGGATGACAAGACAGAAGAAAAAAATCCCGATTGGGCCGACATGTTCAATGACTCTGAGGAGATATTCAAGACCATGGAAGAGCTTACCAAGCTACAGATGGAAGGGGCTGATGTTTATATGTCGGCTTTTGCCAATATGAAGCACTTTGATTTCTTCAAGGATTTCCAGAACTGGTTTATACCTTTTTATCCCGAACATGAAGCTGTAGATGAGATTTACAGGGATGAAATCCTTGGACCGGGTACAAATGAACTGGCAGAAGCATTATACAAGACTCCGTTTATATGCAATTCAGACAAGTACTCATTACTTCTCAATCTTAAATACCTTCCAACTTCTCAAAAAACCATGATGCTCAAGGTATTCCGAATGGAGCTGGAAGGATTGCAGCAGCTCGATGAAGAAGAATCTGCAATAGATCCCTTCAGGAGTTTTCGAATAAATGTGACCCAGTATCTGCAGGACATATACCGTTTTTTCAAGTTATCTCCTTATAAGAAAGAATTTGAAGATCTCTTTACCGGAAAGTTGGACATCTATAACTCAGAATTTTTCAGGATGACCTGCAACAACATGGATGCTGAAGCCGGGCTTGCAGAATATTTCTTCAGCAGGAATTTCTATGAAGATGCTCTCCAGTTATTCCTTCGTCAGTTAGATGATAAACCATCTGATGTTCAGTTATATGAGAAGACAGGTTTTTGTTACCAGCAGGCACTCAATTATGAAGAAGCTCTTAAATACTACAGGCTTGCCGAACTTATCGACAGGAAAGCATGGACTATAAAGAAAATAGGGTTCTGTCTGAGACGACTTGGCAGGATGGAAGAAGCACTTGAGTATTACCTCCAGGCAGGCGATTTGGAACCGGAGAATGTTCATACCATCATTATGACAGGACACTGCTACCTCGATCTGAAAGACTACGAAAAGGCGCTTAAATATTACTTCCGTGTTGAATACAAGGAACCTGGCAACCTCAGGATCTTACGACCTATAGCTTTCTGTTACCTCGCTCTTGGAAGGCTGGATGAATCGGAGAAGTATTATGACAGGCTTTCGGTTGGTAAACTGAATGCCCATGATCTTATTAACATGGGCCATATTGCATTGTGCAAGGGTAAACAGCTCCAGGCAGTTGATTACTACAGGCAGAGTATCACAAGCGGGGAGCTTAAAAAGAACAAGTTTATTTCAATTTTCACGGAAGACAAAGCCCTTTTGTTATCTCTGGGGGTGGACCCTGAAGATCTTCCAATACTTCTCGATTACTTGTTATTTACTATCGACTGAAGGGAGCGTGTCATTTTTACGGTATTGCCATTCACGGTCTGAATATCGTTTTTCTCCTCTTCTGCCAACAGTATCCTTTTCGTGCATAAGTCTGTTATGACGTATCATCTGTTCACGTCTCTCATCCATCTCCTTCAGTCGTGCTATCTGTTCTTTTGTCAGGTTTGAATCCAGTTCCTTTCTGAAATCCTTCATATTAGACTCAAGCTGCTTCCGGAAGTTACTCTGAAGTTCGCTGTTGATAGCGGCATACTTATCAAGCACCTGGTCGATACGGGCTTTTTGCTGTTCGTCAGGCTGAATAGCCTGGTAAAAACCATCTCTGAACCTCTCTTCAGAGAAAAAAACCCTTACCGGTTTCAACCTGTGATATCTCAGCTGCGCAGAAGTAAGCATGCCAAGGATAAATCCGATCACAAGAGTTATAATAACAATCAATACCGGCTTTGCTTTCATGTTAATTACCTGTTAAAAGACAAATTATACTTTCAGCATTGGTATCATTTAATCCCAGGAAAGAGTTAAGAGATAATGATCCTTCCTTAAGATAGAGAGAAATAAGTAACACTATAATTGCTGCCAGTCCGGAGATCGCAATGCGATAAAAGACGAAATTAAGTGAACGCAGATTTTCTGCTTCCCTGCTTATTTTAATACCGGTTACATAGATCCTGTCAAGGACTTTCTCTGAAAATCCTTTTCTGAATCCAAAAAACACTCCCCTTTCCTCCAGATGACTGTTCACATCTGCTGTGTCTGCCTCAGCATTCAGTGAATTGATCATTAAATTCTTTATCTCTGACATATTCATAATCAATACTTTTTCAAAATTTGTTTCAGCTGTTCCTGTGCACGTGATAACCTGCTTAAAACCGTACCCAGAGGCAATTTGAGTATCTCAGCCGTTTCTTTTGTTGAGTAGCCCTGAAGCATCCTCATTGTGACTATTATTCTAAACTTGGGTTCAAGCGCCTGCAGTGCTTTATGTACAATTTCCGAAGCCTCTGTCCTTTCTTCACCATCATGACCGTGAATCTCAAATTCATACATCTCATTATTCCCCGTCTGGGAAAACATTGAAAAGAACCTTTTTCTTCTTTTAATTTCATTCAGGGTGAGATTAACAGCTATCCTCTGTATATAGGTTGACAGTTTTGAATCACCCCTGAAATCTGCTAATGAATTATACAGTTTAATAAATACTTCCTGTCCTATATCTTCAGCATAAACAGAATCACCCAACATACCTTTGACCGTACGGGCCACAGATGCCTGATAACGCAAAACGATGGCCCCGAATGCCTCCTTATCTCCATCAAGTGTGGCCCTGACTAATTCAGAATCTTCGGACGTCCTGTATGATTCTCTGGTCATACTTCAGAAAATAGACAATTTAAAAGATGTATATATTCCCGATTGTTAATTATTATTAACATAAAACAATGACAACCAGTGATCCGGACATAAAATATTATCTAAGATCGAATGGATCGCCTTCTTTAATAAGCTCTATATCATAGTCCTTTTTGAACTTCACGGGGAAGAGCTTCTGATTTTCAAATCCATCTTCAGGCGATTTCCTTTCAAAGTCGTACTCCGTTTGCAAAAGATCAGGATTATGCATTTCGGGATGCTGAAGCAGGTCTTTGCCATATATAGCAAGACCACTTATGAAATAATAGGCAATATCATATCCCTGCCATGCATAACTCATCTCGGTCGGTTCGGTGAGGAATTTTTTCCTGTATTCCGTATTAAACCTGATAACATCCTTCCGGGAGTAATCTATCCAGTAGGGTGAATATATAAGCATATCAAGGTCAAACAGTTCTTTCTGATCAATATTGTCAAGGTCCCTTATTACAGGGTATCCGAGAGTCCTTATTTTGTACTTTTTTGAAAGGGCAAAAATATCATCAAGAGTCTCGCTTATAACAGGAGGATCCTCAGAAGCAATTACTGCAAGGTTCTCCGTCATATCCGACATAGCATGGCTCAGCCTGTTTATGGAATCAGTATCGAACATTGACCTGCTGAAGAACAGGAATTCCTTGAATTTCACTTCATCATAAGGCACCTTATAACTAAGCTCATTAAAGATCATGTTCTTGAATCTGGATTCATCAGGGTCCCTCCCTGTGGAATCAGTATGAATGAAGATAATATTATCATTCGGGAACTGGCTTATTCTCCTGGCAAGTACCCGTTGCGCCACCTCCAGGGATGAGTTTGGCATAAACACTGTGGGATTACCGGTAAGAACATTATTATTCATAAGAGTCACAGGTGAAACAACAGGGATATCCATGTATTTTGCCCATGATGCAACTTTTGCCAGATTATATGAGTATACAGGGCCTATTATAAGATCCATATTATCCAGCTTACCCTGATCAATAAGCCGTGTGACGCCCAATGTATCGCTTTTGATGTCGAAGGTGTAAAGGTTTACATTCAATCCGAGTGTGCGAAGGGTATCTGCTGCCAGCAAGATCCCGTTATACATCTCTATATAGCCCATACTTTCAGGATATATCCAGTCATCGGGCTTTTTAATCTCCCTGTATATCCTTTTGCCTTTGATTATCTTGGAGGAGTCTATATCGACCCGCACCGCATTTTCATTCAGGAAAAAAGGAAGCAGTACTGCTATATTGAGTGAACCGTGTAAATCTGTCACAGGTGTAAATCCCTCAGGTCGTTTAAACCTGGCAAGTGAATCAGCAGTTACTGTAAGTGCAGTATCGAGGACTATAGGCTCAAGATTCTGTGTTTCAACCCTGACACCCGGAATTTTCACATAATCACCTGCATGAGGAAACCTCATATTCCTGTTCAGACGTCTCAATACCCTTGTCGGAATATCATATAACCTGGCAATGGATGAAAGCGTTTCTCCTTCAAGTACCTTATGATAAAAATACTTACCCTCCTGTTGTACTTCGAAATTCTGCCTGTCAGACATAAATTTCACTTTTGGCACTGCTATTTCGGCGCCAACAGAGAGATTATTAATATCTATGCCGGGGTTGCTTTGCAAAATCTCATTCTCGGAGACACCATAATATTTCGAAAGGGAGAATATCGTCTCCCCCGGTTTCATTATATGATATATGTACCTCGAATCATCATGCTGCTGCTTAATAAGCGGAGCAGCCTCTTTATTCTTTACCTCGTCTACCATAGAAAGAGGAATCCTTAGTGTCTGCCCCTCTTTAAGCCCGTACACAGCGGGCGGATTTTCCTTTGTCAGATCCTCAACAGTCATTCCGTAAGCCTTTGATATGGAATATGCTGTTTCTCCTTTTTTAACAACATGCAAATAACAGGGTACCCCTGATATTACAACCTTGTTATTGGATCTCTCAACCACAACCTGTGAATACCCATGAGATGGTATTAACATTACCAGCAAAACAAGAAAAGCTTTAACGGTGTCTGATACTTTCATTCTAACAGAAGGGATATTAATATTAATTCTGCAAAAGTAAGAACATTTTGGATTTCAGGCAGCCTGAAATCAGGTTACACTATTATTTATTTATGCAATACCTGTAAAAGATCATAATGAACTGAGAAAAGTTCTGCAGTTTTTTTCAATTCTTTCGGGAACATTGGTAATATCCGCTTTAACAAATTTCTCACCGGTAATGTGCTCATAAAGTTCTATATAACGGTCCGATACTTCATTCACAAATGAATCTGTCATCTCCGGAACTTCCTGGTTTTCCTTACCCTGGAATCCATTGGCCATAAGCCATTCTCTTACGAATTCTTTGGATAACTGCTTCTGAGGAAGCCCTGCATTGAACCTCTCCATGTATTCATCGGCATAAAAATACCTTGATGAATCGGGAGTATGTACCTCATCAATGAGGTATATCTTTCCGTCTTTCTTTCCGAATTCATATTTTGTATCCACAAGTATCAGGCCATGCTGAGCCGCTATTTCAGACCCTCGCCTGAATATCTCCATAGTGTATCTCTCCATAAGTTCATATTCGTCCTTTGGAACGAGTCCGCTTTCAATAATCTCTTGCCTAGATATATCCTCATCATGCCTGCCCTGTTCCGCTTTTGTGGTCGGGGTAATGACCGGTTCGACAAAACGCTGATGTTCCTTCATCCCATCCGGTATACGTATACCGCATATTTCCCTGGCTCCTGACTTATATGTCCTCCACGAACTTCCCGTAAGATATGCCCTAACTATCATTTCTACGGGATAAGGCTCGCATTTATGCCCGAATGTTACTGTCGGATCAGGAGTTGCGATCTTCCAGTTAGGCACAATATCGTTTGTGGCGTCGAGAAATTTAGCAGCTATCTGATTCAGAACCTGACCTTTGTAAGGTATTCCTTTTGGAAGGACCACATCAAATGCAGATATTCTGTCAGATACAACCATAAGCAGAAAATCATCATTAATGTTATATACATCCCTAACTTTACCTTTGTAAATACTCTTTTGGCCCGGGAAACTGTAATTAGAACTTAGAATTGTCTTTACCATATCTGATTATTGTTTTTTGGGTTTATCAGTATCATTTTCTTCATTTTCGTACGCCCTGACTATCTTTCTTACGAGCTTATGACGAACTATGTCTCTCTCGTCAAACTTAATAACGGATATTCCTTCAATACCCGACAGAATTCTTATAGCCTGCAATAAGCCAGAGTCATTTTTTTTAGGCAAATCGATTTGTGTTGTGTCTCCAGTAAGAATAAATTTTGAGTTAACACCCATCCTTGTAAGAAACATCTTAAGCTGGCTTATTGTTGCATTTTGCGCTTCATCAAGGATCACAAAAGCATTTTCCAGTGTTCGGCCTCTCATAAATGCAAGAGGAGCAATCTGAACCGTTCCGTCCTCAAGCCAGGTTTCGAGTCTCTTGTAAGGCAGCATATCGTGCAGTGCATCATATAATGGTTGCAGGTAGGGATCCAGTTTTTCTTTCATGTCCCCGGGAAGGAAACCCAGCCTTTCACCAGCTTCCACTGCCGGTCTGGTAAGGATGATCCTCTTGACTTCTTTTTCCTTGAGTGCTTTTACAGCCAGTGCAATGGACGTATATGTCTTTCCGGTACCTGCAGGTCCCTCAGCTATTATAAGGTCATTTGTTTTATAATCATTAACAAGCAAAAGCTGGTTAACCGTACGTGCCCTTACAGGTTTGCCACTGGTTCCGAATATGAGAACATGCTCAAAATCCCCGTTTGAAGCTGATTTCATATGCTCTGCATCGAGAAAGTACTTTTCGATATCCTCTTCCTCAAGCCTGTGATACTTCCGGTAATAATCAATAAGCTCATTAAACTTCTCTGCAAAAAGAGTTATCTCACCCTCCTCTCCCATACACTTAATCTCATTACCCCTGGCAAGGATCTTAATCTTAGGAAAAAATCCACGTATTTTATCGAGCAGCGAATTGTTTGTGCCAAAAAAGATTACAGGGTCAATATCCTCAAGAAATATAATTATCTCTGTCATTAAACCTCACACGAATTAATAATCTCCTGTCCCCCCGACCGGAAACTACCATGATTAATCTGAAAAGTCTGTAAATTTACTCATTGTAAACTACAAAGTAAGGTTATTTTTCTATAGAAGATTATCTTTGCTACAAGTTTTTTCGTATGCCTGTAATTACATTAACAACAGAATGGAGATCGGATGATATCTACTACGGAATCATTAAAGGGAAGCTTATCTCTATGTGTCCGGGGGCAACTATTATAGATAATGCCGGTGATATTCCTGCTTTTAATATTTCCTATGCATCGTTCATTATTAGGAATACATATGCTAATTACCCGCAGGGTACGGTACATATTATCTGCGTACACTCTGAAGCCCGGAGAGACCAGGATTATCTCGTTGTTAAAGCCAAGGGACACTATTTCATTGGAACAGACAACGGTATTTTCAACCTAATATTAAATGCTGATCCGGATGAAGTAATAAAGATCAGCCACGACGGCACTATGGATGAGCTGGACATCTTTTCAAGAGCTGCTTCTGATATAATTTCAGGAAAAGGATCGGATGAATTGGGTGAAAGCATAGGCAGTCTGAGTGAAAGGCTCCCGCTGAGAGCAACCATTGAGAAGAATGTTATTATAGGAAGTATAATATTTATCGATTCATACGGGAATGCAATTTCCAATATTACACGAGAGGTCTTTTACAGGGTGTTTGAGAATAAGTCATATCGCATACTGATACAGAGCAACAAAAATTATACCGACAGGATATCAGAAAGATACAGTGATGTTCCGGTCGGTGAACTCCTTGCCCGCTTCAATCAGCTCGATCTTCTTGAAATCTCAATTAATGGTGCCAATGTTTCTGAGTTGCTCAGCCTGTCGGTCGGGTCAGTAGTGCGTGTAGATATTTCAGGTAAAGAAGCTCCGCCAAACCGTTTATTTTAATATATTATTTTGATGACTGAAAGAGAAAAAAGTCTAAATGAATTCAACAGGCTCCTTGATATAATCGACGAATTAAGAGAGAAGTGCCCGTGGGATAAGAAGCAAACAAATGAAAGCCTGAGGAAACTGACTATAGAAGAGACTTATGAACTAAGCGAAGCTGTTTTTTCAGGGAACAATGAAGGTATAAGAAATGAGTTGGGAGACCTTATGCTCCATATTGTCTTTTATGCAAAAATAGGTTCTGAGAATAAGGCTTTTACAATGGCAGACGTACTTGAAGGAATAAACAACAAACTTGTTTACAGGCATCCACATGTTTTCGGGGATGTTGAGGTTGATGATGCATCGGAGGTTGAGAAAAACTGGGAACACCTTAAAATTAAGGAAGACAATGGCTATAAACCAGTTTTATCCGGTGTACCTGCCTCTCTGCCTGCCATAGTAAAAGCAAACAGGATTCAGGAAAAGGTAAGAGGAGTCGGATTTGACTGGGAAGAAAGGGAACAGATATGGGATAAGGTAAAAGAAGAGATATCAGAACTGAGCAGTGAGATAGAAAAACATGATACTGAATCAATAGAATCAGAACTGGGAGACGTAATATTCTCTGTTATTAATGCATCGCGATTATACGGGATAGATCCGGAGGCTGCTCTTGAAAAGACAAACAGAAAATTCATTAAACGATTTAACTACCTGGAAGCCAAAACTTTAAAAAAAGGTTTGTCGCTGCACGACATGAGCCTTGATGATATGAATGTTATATGGGAAGAGGCAAAAAAGGAAGACTAGTCTACCTTGCAAACCTGTAACTCAGCAACTGGTAAATTATTTTGGCAGCAATGAAGTCAGGTGCTTTATTTGAGTTGGCCGGGCAAAGTTCGACAAGATCAAAACCGACTACGTTTCTTTTCCGGATTACATTGCGAAGGAAATGCAGCAATTCAAAATACTCGGGACCTCCGGGTTCCGGTGTTCCTGTAGAAGGAATCAGAGAAGGGTCGAAAACATCTACATCAATAGTTATATAGACATTATCTGAGAGCATTTCAATTGCTTTGCTGTAAAGGCCTTTATCATAATACAGCTCATGGGCATAAAATATCCTCTCATCATCTGCGTAAGACAATTCTTCCTTCGACATGCTTCTAATTCCGACCTGCACTATCTGTGCGTATTCACGTGCTCTTGCCATCGCACAGGCATGGTTATAGCGAGAGCCTTCATACTCCTGTCTAAGGTCGGAATGAGCATCAAGCTGAAGGATTGTCAGGTCGTTATATTTTTCAGAAAAAGCTTTAATAACCCCAATGGGTACGGTATGGTTTCCACCTATTGTAACCGGGAATTTACCGTCATCCAACAGGAGTCTAATTCGCTCATATACAGCCTCAACCAGCTTTTCAGGCGATTCCTTTTCAATAACCGGATCAACTGTATGGATACCTTTCAGGTGAGCTTCAGTGCCTGTCTCAACATCATAAAACTCAAGATTTACCGATGCTTCAAGGATTGCTTCCGGACCTTTATCCGAACCTTTTATCCAGGTGCTTGTCTCATCGTAGGGCACGGGAAGAATAATTACCTGCGACTGAGGGTAACTATAAACGACTTCATCTCCTCCGAAATTCATGAGCATAGGAAGTTTTGCCCTGTTATTCAGTTTTTTTCTTTGGCGGGGATTTCTTCTGCACGGCAGAAGGTTTTTTCTTATCACCAGCTGCCTCATCCTTCTTATCTTCTGCAGGCTCAGCTACTTCCTCCTTCGTTTCTTCCTCAGGTTCCTCTTTTACAAGCATATCCAGTTTATGGAGAATATTATACCACTGTGCAATTTTCCTGATATCACTAACATATACTTTATCTCTGGAATAATCCGGCAGGATACCTTCAAACCATGTCTTCAGAGCCTGTGGATCTGACTTGGGTTCTATAGCAGCACCCCCTTCCGAATTATCGTAAATAAGGTCGAAAACCTTCCCCAGCGGGAGATCTTCCTTATCGGTGAAAATTGCAATATCCTCAAGAGAGCTGACCTTTGCTGACCCGTATGCACTACTGCGTTTTTTTGTCTCAAGGTGTTCAACAATTATAGCATTCTTACCCTGGGCAATAAACTTAAACAGCCCTTGTTCTCCTGAAATAGACAGAATATCTTTTAATACCATTTTTAATAAATTTTGCCTGTAAATTTAATTCTTGAAATGTTACAATTTGTCCTTAAGTGATTTTTTTTCTAATTGATATGGAAAATTTTCCCTTTTTTGCCATCAGACAATATTTCTTTCCTTTTTAATTTTTTGATATGCTTCATTAACCTTCCGGAATTTTTCATCTGCTGATTTCCTTATATCCTCACCAAGGTGGCTTACTTTGTCGGGATGATATTTCATAGCCATTCTCCTGTATGCTTTTTTGACATCCTCATCAGTAGCAGAACGTTCAATTTCCAGTATTTTATATGCAGAATCTGTCTCGGGTATAAACATATTCTTTATTGAAAGGAAATCATTGGAAGTAACGCCAAGATAAGATGAGATCTTTTCAATGAGCTCTGCCTCCGAAGGATGTATGGCGCTGTCGGCTAATGAGATATTAAAAAGAAGATGTAACAATTGAAGCCTGGAAGAATAATCCATATGATTTTTGATCTGCAGACAGACATCGCGCAGTGGAATATCCTGTTTAAGTATATCTTTAAGAAGCAGGGTAGCCTGTTTTGCAGACTCTTGACCGAACTGTCTTACAAAAAACTGTTTTACATAGTCAAGTTCCGATTTTACAACCTTACCATCAGCTTTCATGACGGCAGCAACCAGTACCAGCAGGCTCATTCCAAAATCGCCCTGTCGGGTGGCCGGAGAGCCTGTTGTATAAGTTGCCTGTCCTGACGAGCTGTCAATCATTGATCCGACAAGGAATCCCAGGAGTCCTCCTATCGGCCCCCCCATAACAAAACCTAATCCTCCGCCGAGCCACTTTCCAAAAATACCCATAGTTATATCAATTTATTTGCTGCAACAATCAGTTCATTGTGTATATTCAGTACAGCCGGGATGATCATATCATCCTCAGAATTATAAATAACATAATCAGAAAGTCTTATCCGCTCTTCATCGTCCATCTGATTCCTGATCCTGTCAATAACCTGTTCCCTTGTAAGCCTGTTCCTTTTAATAACCCTGGCTACTCTCTCTTCAACGGGAGCAATTACCGAAGCCACCTTATCTACAAGGTTTGACGCGCCGCTTTCAAACAGTATTGCCGCTTCCATAATTACATACGGAGCATCCTGTTCAGATTCCCATTTATTAAAATAATCAAACACTATGGGATGAACAAGGGAATTAACTCTTTCGAGAAGGCTGGCATTATTAAATATAAGTCCGGCCAGCTCCTGCCTGTCAAGTTCACCCTTTGAATACATGTCTTTCCCTGCTATATCATTGATCCTTTTCATCACCAGCGGATCATTATCCATTATCTCCCTGGCCACAGGATCAGCGGAAAAAACAGGTATCCCGAGTATATTGAAAACCTTGCAGACAGAAGTCTTACCACTTCCTATACCACCTGTTATACCAAGTTTGATCCCGGTTTTCTTTCCATTTTTCATAATATAAATATTAAACCGGGTGTTAGTTTTTGGGCCTTTCCCCTGGTGCAGACGGGCTTGTGGAAGGTCCGTCCGGAGGTGCAGATGACACCATTGTAAAGAACAGTGTATCAGGCTTAATGGAGGTTATCTCACACTCTGACCTAAGCTGAAGAGACAGTAATCTTGTCAGACCTGATGTCAGAATATAGTAATCTGATTTTTTACTTCCGGGTACCTTAACGCAGTTAACCCTGGAGATATCAACATCCATGGGAGTTTTTCTGCTTAGTACCTTAAGCTTAAAGAGCGAATAACCCTGTCCCCTTAGATAAAAATTAAGCTTTAACGGATATTCAGATTCCACTACCCTGTCTTTAGGAAGGCTGGTAAGACTGACCGGGTATGTTATCTCGGCTTCGGTTACCTTTCCCAGAGCATTCAGGTACCAGAATATAAAAGACAGGAAAAAGAAGAAGGAGAAAGTGACAAAGTTCCTGTTAATCCCCCAAACCTTCTTCTTTGATGATTCCGTCCGTGTTTCAAATAATCCGTTCACAGGCAATAAATTATTCAACTACCGTTTTTTCATTCTGCATTTGGATCTTTGAGTAAAGCATTTTTATCGACCTTAATCTTAACATCACCACCAACATCCATTGTCACATAGTTATCCTTAACCTCAAGTATTCTTCCATATATACCGCCTGTGGTAATGACTTTGTCTCCCTTTTTAAGTGAGTTCCTGTAGTTGGTCATCTCTTTCTGCTTCTTCATCTGGGGTCTTATCATAAAGAAATAAAAAACCACAAACACCAGGATAAGAGGAAGGAAAGTTACCAGTGGATTACTCTGTCCGGCAGAACCGGAAGGCTGAGCCATTAAATACAAATAAGCGAAATTGGTCATTTTCTGATTTATTAATTGTTACTAATTTAAATTATTATCTTCTACTTCAGCAGTAATTCTTAAAAGAACAACCGGTTTTGTTGCATTTGATCTGACTGTTACTGTTTTTGTCTGCCGGCCCTGTCTTCCCGAAGTATCAAAAACCACTTCAAGGCTTCCTTCGCCATCCGGGGCAACAGGTTTTTTATCATATTTAGGCACAGTACAGCCGCAGCTTGTTGACACTGATTTCAAGACAATATCCTCAGACCCTTTATTTTCAAATGTGAACACGAATGCCACCTTTTCGCCTTCTGCCACCCTGCCGAAGTCATGCTCATATTCGCGGAAAGCAATTATTCCTTTACCCGGAGTGTCCTGTGTCATCCCGGGCTGTCCGTTATTGGTGCCTGAACCGCTGCCACATCCCTGAATAACCATTAACATTATCACGGGTAAGATAATGAATAACTTTTTCATGTGTAATTAATTCTTTGTTTATTAACTCATGTATTCTGTAATGCCTCTCCCCCGTACCTATAATATGATTACACATATAACCCGATACCAGGGGATAAAGATACAAAATCTTACTCCTCCTGAGGTAATACTTCACCTACCAGTCCTCTGCCAGATTTGTTTAACAAGCCTTCTTCCCTTATCTCCTTAACTATTTTGTCAAGAATACCGTTCACAAAGGTACTGCTTTTAGATGTACAATAGTATTTTGCAATTTCAATATACTCGTTAAGAGTTACTTTTACAGGAATTTCAGGAAATTCCATTATCTCTGTTATAGCCAGTTCCATAACAAGAATGTCCATCAGAGCGATTCGTTCAACTTCCCAGTTGGTTGTGTTTTTATCAATGAGACCAGAGTACTTTTCGCCATTGAGAACTGCCTTCCTGAAAAGTATTTTAACAAAATCCCTGTCCTCTTCATTCTTAAATAATGGCATCAGCGGGGCATCTGCACCTGAATCGACCCTTAGTTTTTTGAAAGTCTTTTCAAGCATAGCCAGGATATATTCCATATCGTCATTCCAGAAAATGCTCTGTTCTTCAAGATTTGAATGAAGATCCTCCGATCCTGCGAACAGCTCTGTTATGATGCGTATTACGAATTTTTTATCCGTCTGGTAATTGTTTGTTGCGGAAGATATGTACTCATTGTAGGCGTCCCATGTAATAAGCCTGTTATACAGTATCCTGGGAATATGTGAATTATTTACCCATGATAGTTTATTAGATTCCAGGTATTTATGTAATGAGGCATTATTCCTTATCTGGGTAACTACCTGGTTATCAACAAATCTTCGTTTCGGATTAAGATCATCGTGCGACGGAATATATTTCTGACGAGCCTGATCTATCTTTTCAAGAGCTATATCAGCTATCTCTGTCACAAGCAGAATCAGATAATGGTAAAGTTCATAAGTCTTATTAATACTGAACATCAGTTCTGATTCCGCTTTTTGCAGATCATTATCATTCCTGCGGTTGAAAGCATAAAGAGCCAAAAGGGCTTTTATACGTAGTAATCTTCTGCTTATCATCTGTAAAGAACCTCAAATTTTCGCTGCAAAAATACTCTTTTTACCTTATCGTCAAAACAACTTTTTAAAAATTAGATATTTCCATAGTGCTGTTTTATCATTCTGAAGGTTACAATTATTTAGTATTTCAGTCGATAGTTTATCATTATCAATGAAACAGGGAAATTATTTAATCATTTACAATTATTACTATGGATTTTGATTTGATAAAATATTTGTTACATTTGACAATACAAAACAAAACCCTAACACTAACTGACTTAGAAATGGAAGACGAAGCAGGAATCAAGGAAGTCATCAACGGGAATGATGAGAGGCTCGTAAAGGAAGAGATTTTCACCAAGATCGTGCGTGCAGGCAAAAGGACCTACTTTTTTGATGTAAAGGCCACACGAAAGGAGGATTATTATCTTACTATCACAGAGAGCAAAAAACGTTTAGGCAAGGAAGGCAAAGTATTTTATGAGAAGCACAAGATTTTCCTTTACAAGGAAGATTTTGAAAAATTTACCGATGGACTGAGAGATGCAGTTACTTTCATTGAGAATGGAAACCATGAACCGCTGGTACATGCTGAAAGTAACGGTGAAGAACAAATAGAGGAAAAGAGTTCTATCTCAGCTGAGGAATTTACGAATGTTGAATTTGAAGATCTTGGAAAAAAGTAAAAATTTCTGGTGAATTTTTTCTAAGAAAATGTCTTAATGTCTGATTATCTACTCCTTATATTAGGAATACTTTTTATGATAATGGGAATAATCGGTTGCCTGGTTCCCGTTTTGCCCGGGCCGCCTTTTAGTTTCCTTGGTCTTGTTTTTCTGCATCTCAGCAGGTTTGGCCAGTTTTCGGCCTCCACACTGATCACCCTTGGCAGTATTGCAGCAATTGTAACGATACTCGACTATATTGTTCCTGTATGGGGAACAAGGCGATTTGGAGGTTCCAAGTATGGAACCCGTGGTGCCACGGTAGGTCTTGTTATCGGGTTTTTCCTTGGTCCCATGGGCATCATCATAGGTCCGTTCATAGGAGCTTTCGTAGGAGAAATGCTCTTCAAGGATGATATATCATATGCAGCTAAAGCCGGTTTTGGCAGCCTGCTGGGGTTCATGACCGGCATAGGTCTTAAGCTGGCCGCGTCTTTTATAATTACCTTTTATTTTGTTAAGGAATGGATATCATAGAAGACCTCCGGAAAGACAACACCAAATAATCCTGACAAACCCTCATTTTAGTCACCCAGTGTTGCCACCATAACTGCTTTTATTGTATGAAGACGGTTTTCAGCTTCCTCGAAGACTATTGAATGTTCCGATTCAAAAACGTCCTCAGTAACTTCCATTCCGTCAAGACCAAATTTCTGGTAAATATCCTCCCCTATTCTTGTTTCCCTGTTATGAAAGGCAGGAAGACAGTGCAGGAATTTAACATTGGGATTACCAGTCTTTTTCACGACGTTCATATTAACCTGGAATGGTTTGAGCAGCCTTATTCGTTCTTCCCATACCGAATCAGGTTCACCCATAGACACCCAAACATCAGTATACAGGAAATCCGCATTGGCTACTGCAGTATCAACATCGTCAGTTATAGTAATCCTGGCTCCGGTACTCTCTGCGATCTTCCGGCACTGCTGTACAAGTCCGGCATCCGGCTGGTATTCTTCAGGTGCGGCTATACGGAAATCTATTCCCATCTTCGCTGATCCAACCATAAGAGAATTACCCATATTATATCTGGCGTCACCAAGGTAACACAGAACCATTTTATTCAGTGGCTTGGAGGAATGTTCCCTCATAGTAAGAAAATCAGCCAGTATCTGTGTGGGATGGAATTCATTTGTGAGACCGTTCCATACCGGGACACCGGCATATTTTGCCAATTCCTCAACTATCGCCTGTCCGTATCCACGATATTCAATACCATCATACATACCCCCGAGAACCCTTGCTGTGTCTTTCATCGACTCCTTCTGCCCGATCTGCGAACCTGTAGGACCAAGATATGTAACATGAGCTCCCTGGTCATAGGCTGCCACTTCAAAGGCACACCTGGTCCGGGTGGATGACTTTTCAAAAATAAGTGCAATATTTTTCCCTTTCAGATGCTGTGTTTCTGCTCCTTCTCTCTTCTCATTTTTAAGCACACCGGCAAGACCAAGAAGGTAATCTATCTCTTCAGGAGTGAAATCAAGCAGTTTAAGAAAACTGCGGGTTTTAAGTTCTGTTTCCATTTTTGTATAATATTTATTCTTCCAGATAAAAATGAATCGTCAAAATTAGCAAATAAATTAAATACAGGTTGCTTTCAATCTCCCAGTAATGATAACACTTTTACATTTTCATTCAGTCAGACAGCATACGGGAACAGATATTCCATTTTACCTTCTGTCATCTTCATATTCCATGGTAATCTTCGAACCGTACTTTTTATCAGCCAGTTTAAAAGCTTCGGTGATAACACTCATTCTGCCTCCGTTCTTTATGAAATCGAGACATGCTTCAACCTTCGGTGCCATGCTTCCTTTAGCAAACTGGCCTTCACTGAGATACCTGAGAGTATCGGCATAGTCAAGGAATTCTTTTACCTGCTGGTCGGGCTTACGGTAGTTAATATAAATATACGGAACATCTGTCAGTATATAGAATTCGTCTGCTTCAATCCGTGTAGCAAGTAACGACGATGCCTTATCCTTATCAATAACAGCCTCAGCAGGCCTGACATTATTATTTTCATCAATATAAACAGGAACACCTCCTCCACCGGCTGCTATAACTATATTACCCTTACGTACCAGGTCATTTATAACAGAAGCGTTTATGATCCCTGTTGGTTTAGGGGAAGGGACTACCCTCCTGTAACCACCCTCTCCCTTGGTCTCCTCCCGGAAAATCCACCCTTTTCCAGAAGAAAGTGCATCTGCCTGTTCCTTTGAATAAATACGGCCCACACGTTTCTGCGGATCATTGAATGCCGGATCATTTATGTCAACAACAACCTCCGTAATAAGGCTGATAACATTCCTGTCAATGCCATGCTTATTAAGTACATTGCGGAACATTCTTTCAATCATATACCCGATACCTCCCTGTGAATCGGCCACGCAAATATCAAGAGGCATCTGTGATATGTTATATAACTGTTCACCGGCATCATTCCTCATGAGGATATTTCCAACCTGGGGCCCGTTTCCATGAGTAATTACTAGATCATATCCTTCATTAACCAGGAAGATAAGGTTTTCGAGTGTTTCGGTGGTGTTCTGCTCCTGCTCTTCAATAGTACCAATCTGGTTGTCTCTTAATAATGCATTGCCACCAAGGGCTACTACTGCTAACTTCTTACCCATTTCTTTACTGTCTTTTTTACAAACTCCGCCATCTTTCTGCCAGCCTAACATTTAACAAATTATGAAATTGTATTACAGCCGGATCAAATGTAATAATAAAGAATGGCGGCTGAAAATACCTCTTTGCCATTCCCGCCTGCATAATTAGCGAAAGAACAAATTATCAACTGAAAGAGTTGAAGTTAAAAAAAAATATTACATTTACAACTTTCATAATACAACAAGATAAGTGAGATTTAGCTACGTACTAATCATCGCACTAATCTCGGCGATGATGTGCTACTCCTGTAGTACAAAAGGGGGAAAACATATTGACGAGGGGGAAATCCATTATAACATTGATTATATAGGTAATTTTGGCGGTATGCCTAAGGATATCCTTCCAAAGACTCTTATTGTATCGTTCAAGAAAGACATGATATTATATGAGATGTCAACTCCTTTTGGTAATTCCGGTATTATGAATCTTGCCAACCCGGAACAAAACATATATGATACTTACCTCAGGATGTTTACATTAAGATTACTGTACGAAGCAAAACCGGGAGAGACATTCCCCGGCTTTGAAACAATGGACAGTATGATTATTAAAAAAACTGACAAAACTTCTGTAATCTGCGGATATGACTGTAAAAATGCGAAAATCATTTTCCCCTCGAAAGGAGATAAGACATTGGATATCTGGTATACCGATGAAATCAATGTCAGGAATCCGAACACAGCCACTCCCTACAGAAGTATCGATGGCGTTCTGATGAGCTTTTATTTTATGATTGGTGATGCCGAACTTCATTTTGATGCTGAGACAGTGTACCAAAAAGATATTCCTGACTCTATGTTTGAACGACGTGAAAAATATATGAAAGTCACCAGGGATAACATAAACAAATTCATAAAAAAGATGGTAAATATGTAAGACTGCCGGAACCATCTTAAAATCTTAATAAGGACCATAAAAATCAGAGCAAACAGGGTAATAAGGAGGTAAGTATTTTCGTTTACTTCCTTTTTGTTAAAGAGCCAAATTTGTATACCTTTGGATTGCTTTTTAAGTGCATAAACAGGCTCACAGTGCTATTTTAAAGAAACCCTGCAGATATGAATAAAGTGAAGGAAGAAGGAAGTAAAAGAGTTACCAAAGCTTCAAAGGCTAACGGTAAATCTGAATCTTTCTTTACAGATGAAAGAGTGAAGTTCATATTTGGGATACTGATAACAGGATTTGCTTTATATCTTCTTCTGGCATGTGTTGCTTACCTTTTCTGGTGGAAAACGGACCAGAGTCTGCCCGATTCAGATATCATCTCGGGTGCTGAAGTGGCAGTAAAAAACTGGTCGGGTAAAAGCGGTCATTACCTGGCAAAACTCCTTGTCGGCTACGGGTTCGGATATGGAGCTTTCTTCATCCCCCTTATCTTTGGAGCACTGGGACTTTATCTTCTTAACTTCCCAAAAATAAAACCCGTCAGTCTTATTGCAAAATTTGCTTTTGCTGCCATTATAATATCTCTTCTTCTGGGATTTATCTTCGGAGAGGCCGGCGGCTATCTAATAAGTGGTCCGGGCGGTGCACAGGGATACCTTATAACCAGGTGGCTTGATGCTTTTATGGGAATGATTGGAACCGGTATCTTCCTGGCTTTTATAACTATCTCATACCTGGTGTTTGCACTTCACATAAAACCCGGATTTGCCAGGCTGAAACTGCCATCCTTTCGGCACAGGACAAAACATTCTACCGATGATGAACTTTCTGACAGTACTGCTGTATCTGCTGATAATGAATCATTTGCACCAGCCGACATATCTGCCGGCCAGCGAGGCGAAGAAGTAAAAGACATCGAGTTCGTTGTAAGGAATACAACAGACATGGATGATGAGAGTGAAATTTCTGCTGATCCTCATAAGGGAGGATCAATTATACGTGATTTCGACAGGAAAGATTCACAGGATAATGAAAGTGACGAAGATATTCCTATTAATATTTCGAGACCTTTCTCCGATGATAACCTTCCCGATAAAGAAATAGAAAGAATCATGGGCAATTATGATCCGCGTCTCGATCTCTCCCATTATAAATTTCCTCCCGTATCGATACTAAAGGAACATAAATCGGAAAGTGCGTTCGATAATACCGAGGTAATTGAGAATAAAGAGAACATAATAAAAACCCTCGGAGACCATAAAATTGCCATAAAGAGCATTGCGGCTACCGTGGGTCCGACTGTGACATTATACGAGATAGTTCCTGAAAGGGGCGTAAGACTTGCCCGTATTAAGTCTCTCGAGGATGATATTGCACTTAACCTGTCTGCTCTCGGAATAAGAATAATTGCACCTATACCTGGAAGAGGTACCGTTGGAATTGAGGTTCCGAATAAAAATCCTGAAATGGTGTCAATGCGTTCCCTGATAACTTCCAAAACATTCCAGGAGACTAAAGCCGAAATAGCTCTTGCACTGGGCAGGACCATAACCAATGAGCCTTTCATTGTCGATCTGACAAGGATGCCTCACCTTCTTGTTGCCGGTGCAACCGGTCAGGGCAAATCGGTAGGTATAAATGCCATTATAACATCTATCCTTTATAAAAAGCATCCTGCCGAAGTCAAGTTTGTTCTTATTGATCCCAAAAGGGTCGAGCTTCCACTTTATGAAAAAATAGAAAGACATTTTTTGGCAAAACTGCCGGGTGAAGACGATGCAATAATAACCGACACACAAAAGGTAATCAACACACTCAACTCTCTTTGCATTGAGATGGATAGCAGGCTGGAGCTTCTCAAACTGGCCCAGTCGAGGAATATTAAGGAATATAATGAGAAGTTCATCTCAAGGAAACTCAATCCTGAAAAAGGACATAAATATCTACCCTATATTGTACTTATTATTGATGAGTTTGCAGATCTCATAATGACAGCAGGCCGGGAAATAGAAGGACCTATTGGACGACTTGCACAGCTTGCAAGGGCTATTGGCATACATCTTATTATTTCAACACAACGACCTTCAACTAACATCATCACAGGATTTATCAAAGCAAATTTCCCGACCAGGATTGCATTCCGTGTATTTTCCTCCATCGACTCCAGGACCATCCTCGATGCCACAGGTGCCGACAGGTTGGTCGGACGCGGTGATATGCTGGTCTCATCAGGAAATGAACCGGTAAGGGTACAATGTGCATTCATAGACACACCGGAAATCGAGGAGCTTACCGAATTTATCGGATCACAAACAGGTTATGCAGATGCCATGCATCTGCCGGAATATATAGATGACACTGATTCAGGAGCTGCTGAAATTGACCTAAGGAAAAGAGACTCTATGTTTGATGAAGCAGCCAGGCTGGTTGTTCAGCATCAGCAGGGATCAACATCACTAATACAACGCAAATTATCAATAGGTTATAACCGCGCAGGAAGAATAATCGACCAGCTTGAAGCAGCAGGTATAGTAGGACCCTTTGAGGGCAGCAAAGCAAGAGAAGTGCTTTGCTCCGACTTCATAGCTTTGGAACAGATTTTGAAGAGTCTTGAGTAAAGAACATACCATGAAGAACAAAACAGCCAGTATCGTTATTCTTTGTTGCTTGTCAGTTTCACTCTTCGCACAAAAGGATCCCGAAGCAATTAAGATACTCGATAATTTTTCCCTAGAGGCCAGAAAGGCACCATCGGTAACAATGGATTTCTCAATCGTTACTGTAAACCAGATGGAGAAAACAAGCGACACTCTGTCGGGAAATGTCGTACTCAGTGGCGACAAGTATGTTCTGGAATTACCCGATAATACAGTATGGTTCGACGGAGAAACATCCTGGAGTTACCTTCCTGCAGAAAATGAAGTTACAATTACAAAGCCAGGTAAAAAAGATAATTCTTTTCAAAGTAAGCCATCGGCTATTTTTTCAATATACAAGAAGGACTACAAGGTAAGACTGGTCGACGAAACAACAAGGAACTACATTATTGACCTGTATCCGGAAGACATAAAAAGCGACCTTATAAGGATAAGACTTACAATAGGCAAGACGAAGTACAATCTAGTAAGTGTGGAATATAAGAAAAAGGACGGTATCACAAGCACACTGTATGTCAAGAATTATGACCTCAGCCGGAGGCCCGGGGAGAATACATTTGTTTTCCAGCCATCTGCCTATAAGAATGTTGAAATAAACGATATAAGATAACTGATATCATACTTCCCGTTCAGGATAGGCTATCCTGGTATGGTAAATATTGAGAAGCCTTTTCTTGAAAGTGTTCTTTATATCTGTTATATCCCTGAATGTAAGCGGTGCATTAGACAACTGGTCATCCTGCTCCTGCAGGTAAATTACCCTTTCAACAAGTTCATTTATATTTTCTTCCGTGTATTTATCAAGAGTCCTTGAAGCAGCTTCCACAGCATCGGCCATCATAACAATAGCGGTCTCCCTTGAAGATGGTTTAGGCCCGGGGTAAGTAAAATCCTTTTTCCTTTCTTTATCGCCGGGATGCTGGTCGATATATTTCTTATAGAAAAAATATGCTACCGTAGTTCCATGATGTGTCTGGATGAAATCTATTATCTGTACGGGTACTTTGAAGTTTTTAGCCAGCACAACTCCATTTCTGACATGATTGATAATGACCCTGGTGCTTGCAAGAGGATCCAGGTTATCATGCGGGCTGCTACCATCAAGCTGATTCTCGATGAAATAGTCAGGATACGCTATTTTGCCAATATCATGATACAGGGCACCTGTCCTGACAAGTAAAAGGTTGGCACCTATGGCACGGGCTGCCTCTTCTGCAAGATTGGCCACCAGCCTTGAATGCTGGAATGACCCCGGGGCTTCCTCCGAGAGCTTCCTCAGCAAGGGTTGATTATAATCCGAAAGTTCAAGAAGTGTGGTATCTGACAGGAAATAGAAATTTTTCTCGAAAAGGAAAATCAAAGGATAACTGAGAAGAACCAGTATGCCGTTACCAAGAAACCATTTATATTCAGCCCAGTTAAAATCGATGAATGTACCTTTCTGCATAAGGCTAATCCCGGTATACAGCACAGAATAACAAACAAATACCATAAGTGCAGCAAATATCAGCTTCCCCTTCCTGTAAATATTGGTAAGGGTAAAAATGGCCACTACACCTGAGATAAA
>JBJKPQ010000108.1:0-22189 GCA_046706305.1 Bacteroidales bacterium | reverse complement strand
CACTTTCAATCACAATTTTAAGTACACTGGTCAGCACACTGATCTGGCTTATTCCGATGCAGACTTTTAAGGGAATACTTTTATTAATGACGGGTGTGATAATGTCATCTGTTGTTCATACACTTTTTGGTATAGGTTTTACAGCAGGGGCTGATTCCTTTAACCAGTTCCTTGCCAGGGTGGTAATCGGCTCCATGATATTAACAGCTCCGCTTTTCCCAATGCTCTTTCTTAAAGGAACAGGATGGATGATAATTTTTCCTGCGAATGCTTTTTTTGATCTTCTTCTTGATGCAACAAAAGGCAAAACATCACTGACCTGTGCTATTGACATTGGCATTTTGGGAATATGGATTTATCTCATGAGAGGGTTTGCTGCGGCAAGATTCAGAAAATTTAATCTTTTAAGTTAGTATGATGAGCAGTTTTCCGGGGATCATATTGAATTCTTTCAGGACTGATATTAAATTTATATCCAGGGACCCGATGCTGATGGTTGCTTTAATTGCCCCGGTAATCCTTATCGTTTTACTAAGATTGGTATTTCCACTACTTTCTGATTTTATCCTTATGAAATCAGGAATCGGTATAGCTCAGTATTATCCGGTCGTTGCTATTACCTTTATTTCTCTTATTCCGATGCTGCTGGGTATGGTATATGCATTCATTCTCCTTGATGAAATAGATCTTCATATTCTGCCGGTAATATCTGTGACCCCTGCCGGAAAAATAAATTTCATCATTATGAGGATGATTGCCCCGGTATTTCTCAGCTTTTTCTTTATATTGTTTACTGTGTTTTTAACCGGTCCGGTGCCCGGTGAAGGTTGGTTGAGGACCCTTGCAGTTACAATTCTGTTTTCAAGCCAGTCAGCATTCGTTTTCCTTTTTACCGGATCTATGGCAAAGGACAAGATTGAGGGACTGGCGTTTACAAAGCTCTATGGAATATTCCTTGCTGCCGTTCCACTGGGGTTGGTATTGCACCATCCGTGGAATTATATAGCATTTTTTTCCCCGTCTTACTGGATTGCCTGGAGCTGGATAGTGGAAAATCCTTATTACAGCCTTTGGTATTCAGGAATAGCCTTTTTACTCACATCGGCCGCGATTGTGTTCCTGCTGAGAAACTTTATAAAAAAACAGGCTGTCTGAACAGCTTATCCTGTATACCTTGCCATATGTGCAAGGAAAAGGTCCTTTCTGTTCCTGGAAATGGGAACCTGTGATCCGTCCTGCATTTCAATATAACCCCCGTCGTGACGGATAAATTTCCTGACATAATCGAGGTTAATCAGATGAGAATTATGGGGCCTGAAAAAATTTCTGTCATTGAGAAGGTCCTGAAATTCCTTTAAATGTTTGGAAACAAGTATTTTTCTTTTTGGATTAACATAGAACCATGAATAACTTCTGTCTGCTTCTATGCGGATTATATCATTTGGATTCAGGTACTCTCTTCCGTCTGATGTTGGGATAACAAGCCTTGTGGGATGAGATGTGCGGATATTTTCAAGAAGAGCTTCAAAATTTTCCTTCCCGGCTATGGTATTTGTAGTGCGTTTGTGTATTACCTTGTTAACTGCTTCAATAAATTCATTTATATTTATGGGTGTCAGTATATAATCAACAGCGCTGTATTTAATTGCCTTTATTGCATAGTGATTGAATGCAGTTATAAATACAACGTCGAAATCTTTCTCAGGAAAATGAGTCAGAAGATCAAAACCTGTTCCATTTGGCATCTCAACATCCAGAAAAATCAATTCCGGTTTAATCTCCTTTATAAGTTTGATTCCATCCCTGACATTATGTGCCTTTCCCTTTACATCTAAGCCCGGACAATATTCGGATATAATTGAAGAAATAAAGTCCACTGCATCCGGCTCATCATCAATAATAACGGTAATCAGCTTGTGTTTCATATGGATATAGTTTGTTTTGGGTAGTCATACTGAACCCACAGGAATACGTTATTATTGTTGAATATATTTGCGCATATCTTTAATGTGGGTTTCATGACATAATCGGAATATGTATTTCAACTCTGGTTCCTGTTGGTTCGCCCTTTTCATTTTTAAGATCAGTATAGATTGTCTTCAGGCTTGTGCCATAAAGAGTATTAACAAGGTCAAGCCTCGAATTGGTAATTTGTGTTCCCAGCGAATTATGGATCTTTTCATTCTTCATTTTCTTTTCCCTGGATGCTTCCCTGCCTATACCGTTATCTTCAATTATGCATGAAATATAGTCTTTTTCAAGCTTTATGTCAATTTTAACAAGGCCTTTTTCTTCCCTGGGCATCAGTCCGTGAGAGATACTGTTCTCTACATATGGCTGAATAAGCATGGTGGGAACCTTGTAAAGGATTGTGTCCAGCTCCTCATCTATATTAATCTGGTAATCGAATTTATCCTTAAACCTGATTTTCTCCAGCTCAAGGTAAAGATTCAAAGCATCAAGCTCATCCCTTAGAGGCACAGAAGTGTGCTGGGAGTTTTCCAGTACCTTGCGCATAAGACTTGAGAATTTGGTAAGGTAATTGTTCGTGGCCAGCTTATCGTGCTGGTACATATAATATTGTATTGAATTCAGAGTGTTGAAAATGAAATGAGGATTCATTTGTTGCCTTAGGTTGGCCTGGGTTATTTCAGATATTTTATGGTTCATCTCACTAATTCGCTGTTTTGCATTAATCCTTGCCCTGCTGAGTATGAGGAAACCAATTGCCAGGACAAGCAGGAATAAACCTGTATATCCGTAAATAAGGATTTTTTGTTTACTGAGTTTTAATGAAAGGAGTTCGAGCTCTTTATTGTGTGTCTCGGCATCATATTTCATCTTTGCCTCTGTAAGTCCCCTGACATTATCATTTTCAATATAGGCATCATTGTATTTTTTGTACAGAACATATGTCTTATAAGCATTCCCCGTGTCTTTCCTGGCAAGGTACATGTTACTCATATCCATGTAAACCCAGTAGAGATCATAAACATCATTCACAACTTTTGCCTGTTGAATGGATTTAAGGTAAAATTTTATCGATTTTTCAAAATCCCCGAGATCTCTGTAGATAGTGCCCAAATTACCCAGAGAATTGGCTGATGCAGTATAAATCTTACCGGGAATGCTATAGGAAAGCGACTTGTTGTAATATTCTATCGAAGGTTTATAGTCTTTCTCAAGGTAATAATTATACCCCATGTTGGCTAGGGCAGAAGCTATCAGAGATGTATCATTCCTGATCTCTGAAATCTTCAGGGATATTTTAAGTATCGAGTCAGCTTTTTTGAACTCACGTTTCTGCAAGATAAGAGAAGAACCCAGCCGGTACATCCCGTTGGACATCATTAAAGAATCATTTTCGGAGGTTGCTTCCTCTACCATTTTAAAAAGTGCCACCCGGTGGTTTGCAGTATCACGCATAATACGATATAGCTCAGATAGTCCAAGGTAATTAACAGGTATATAGCCTTTTAGTTTATGTTCCCGGGCATATTTTATTGCCTTGTTGAAATAATTCATGCTTTCATTGAAGAACTTAATCTGCAGGTTATAACGTCCCAAGAAATTAAGACTCTTGAGATATACCCTGTCATTGCCATTGTTTTTTGCAATTTTCATTGCTATCGTGGCTTCCTGTACAGCATTATTGAGGTCGTTATTTGCCATGAAATATTCGGCCCGTGCCATATGAAGCAATGAAGGCATTTCAACATCCTTATCCCTGCACAGCATTTCTGCGGTATCGATATAGCTCTTTGCTTTCTTAATATCTTTATGCGATAAAAGGAAACTGAGTGCTTTCCTTGTGTATTGATTTACCTCAGCAGTGTCAGGAGAAGATCCGCGGCTAAATCGTAGTCCGTTATTTCCAGGGACAATAGAAGTGGCTCTGGTCAGGGGACCAAGCAAAGCAAGAACCAGTAATATTCTGATGAAGGCTCTCATTTCGTTACCCGGTATTTAGGTTATATCAGTTAACACAGAAGAGAAAATTCCCTTAGTAATTTTGTACATCAAAAATGCAACTTTCCGGTCAGGTTTTAACTCTTCCAACATAACATTTATATTTTAAAAATGTACATTTTAATTTACGAATGGTCGTTTTCAGTTAACAATTGACATTTTCTGTGAATTGTTAATTGGTTTAAACCACGCATTGATTAAAACAATATTCTGTTACCTCTGTAAAGGTCGGTAGAAATAATCAGATTAGTCACAGTTGTTTTACCAGTAACCGGAATGGGTTGACAGCTAGTTGTTTATTTGAAATTTACTGTAACTAAGAGAATGATACAGCCCTTCTGAAATTACTCTTATGTACAATATCTGCCTGTGCCGTTTAAGGTTTTATCTCAACAAGAAGATCATCCTTCATCACGTTTGAATTTGGTTTGGCGGTGACTTTAATAACGGTTCCGGCTACCGGTGACATGATCTCGTTCTGCATCTTCATTGCTTCAAGTATAACAAGGGGTTCACCTCTCGAGACGCATGTTCCTTCGCGGACAAGGACATCTATTATTTTGCCTGGCATTGGTGCCTTTATATATTCTTTATCCGACTTGGTCTTTTTAGAATTCAGAACTTTCATCCTTTGAAGGGAGAAGGGTGTCTCTACTGTGAAGGTATAGCTTATGTCGTTGAATAGTATTTCATATTTATTCTGACGTGAACGGATAATTTCCACAGGATATTTCCTGTTCTTCCATAATATATAGGTTCCGTATTTTTCGTCGGATATCAGTTTGACTTCATATTCTCTTTTGCCTATCCTGATGCTTTGCTTAAGTGGTATTGCAAAACTGAATTTTCTGTTTTCTGACGATAAGGCGTACAGCTTATTTATATGGAGATTGTCGCTGGTCATGGTTAAGTCGGGATTTAAAATTGGTTAAGTCTTTTATTTAACAGCCATGGACTCATTTCCTTGCCGTGTTCAAAATCTATATTGATGCTGTCATCGCTGAGATTTTCCTCAATAAAAAGTTTTGTTGCAAGCCAGGCTGCCAACATCTCCTCGTATTCACTGTTTAAATAGAATTTATCAAGGTCTTTTTCAATAAAAGCTGTTGTGAAAGTTCCATCCTGAAATTTCTGATGTCTCATAAGCATGCGAAAGAATGGCAGGGTGGTTTTGGTTCCTTTGATCCATACTTTATCGAGTGCCAGTTTACAATTTTTGATTGCATCTTTTCTGTCTTTTCCGGAAACAATCAGTTTGGCTATCATTGAGTCATAGCTCGCTACTATTGCGGAACCTTCCCTTACACCCGTATCGACCCTGATACTGGCCCCGGATGGCATATTCATCATCATTATTTTTCCCGGATCGGGAGCAAAACCGGATTGAACATCTTCAGCATTAATCCTGCATTCAATTGCCCATCCATTCAACTTAATATCATTTTGTTTCAGTTGCAGTTCCTGTCCGTCGGCAATCCTGATCTGCTGTTCTATAAGGTCTATATTGGTGATGGCTTCGGTTACAGGGTGTTCGACCTGTATCCTTGTATTCATTTCCATGAAATAAAAGTTCTTCTCCGAATCCAAAAGAAATTCAACTGTTCCGGCAGAATGATAATTAACTGCTTTAGCAATTTCTATGGCTGTTTTCCCCATCCTGTCTCTCAGGTTTTTATCGAGTGCCGACGATGGAGCTTCCTCGAGGAGTTTTTGATGTTTACGCTGGATAGAACATTCTCTTTCACCCAGATGTATTACATTACCACTGGTGTCGCCTAATATTTGAAATTCAATGTGTTTTGGATTTTCAATATACTTTTCAATGAAAACGGAAGGATCGTTAAATGCCTTTTCTGCCTCTTTGCTGGCAATTATGAACATTTTTTCCATTTCCTCCGATTTTCTAACAATTCTCATACCTCTTCCGCCACCACCTGATGCTGCTTTAATAATCACAGGATAGCCTATTTTCTCAGCAATTTTTACGGCCTCTTCTTCATCGGAAATATTACCCTCGCTTCCCATAGCCATCGGAATACCACTTGCAAGGGCAATTTTGCGGGCAATGGTTTTGTTGCCCATCTTATAAATTGCATCAGGAGAAGGGCCTATGAAGATTATATTATTGTCGATGCATTTTTGGGCGAAATATGCATTTTCAGCCAGGAACCCATATCCCGGATGTACAGCATTAGCTCCCGATTTCTGGGCTATGTCAATGAGTTTCTCGATATCAAGAAAGACAGGTATTTCCGAAAGATCCTCGGTGTTGTCGAAGATTATATCAGCTGAGGACAGGTACATGGCATTAGGTTCTATAGCTGTCTGTATCGCAACTGTCTCTATATTCATTTCGCGTGCAGTCTTCATTATCCTTACAGCTATTTCGCCCCTGTTCGCTATCAAAATTCTTTTTATCTTCATTGTATATCTTATTAATTACTTCTTACTACTGCCTGTTGCCTTCTGCCTGATGCCTTGCATCTACAACGGCATATTGCCGTGTTTTCTCGAAGGAACTTTCACCCATTTGTTGCTCAGGGCGTTCAAAGCAGAAAGTATTTTCTTCCTTGTTACGGCAGGGTCTATTACTTCATCGATATAGCCGCTCTCATCAGCAATGAAAGGGTTTGCTATTTTATCGCGGTATTTTTTCACAAGCTCCTTTTTAAGTTCAACAGGATTATCAGATGATGCCAGTTCATTTCTGTACAAAATAGCAACTGCACCGTCAGGTCCCATAACCGCAATCTCTGCTGTTGGCCATGCAAAACTGAAATCGCCTCCCAGGAATTTACTGTTCATAACAATAAATGCTCCTCCATATGCTTTTCTCAGTATAACTGTAATCTTAGGAACATTTGCTTCACTATATGCAAAAAGAAGTTTTGCGCCATGCCTGATTATTCCGGAATGTTCCTGGTCCATTCCGGGAAGGAACCCGGGAACATCTTCAAATGTTATTATCGGAATATTAAATGCATCACAGAACCTTATAAATCTTGCTCCTTTTGTCGATGAGTCAATGTCGAGAACCCCAGCAAGAACCTTTGGCTGATTTGCCACGATACCTACTGTCTTACCCTTCATGCGGGCAAAGCCTGTAACCAGACTTGCCCCGAAAAGTTCTGAGGTCTCAAAGAAGCTGTTCCTGTCGGCTACAAGGTTAATCACATCTTTAACATCATAAGCCTTGTTAGGATCATCGGGTACAATATCCCTTAGTTTATCATTAATATCTGAACAGGCTACATCGTCGGTTACCACCGGTGGATTCTCCACATTATTGGAAGGAAGGTAGGCCAGAAACTTCTTTAATGCCAGAATAGTGTTCTCTTCATCATCATATATCATATGAGCTACACCGCTTTTTCTTGCATGAATTTCCGCACCACCCAGTTCATCTGAGGTTACTTCTTCATTCAGAACTTCTTTTACGACGTTGGGTCCGGTTACGAACATGTAGCTTGTATGGTTAACCATAAATACAAAGTCAGTGAGAGCAGGGGAATAAACGGCACCACCTGCAGCAGGACCCATAATTACTGATATCTGTGGAATTATGCCTGATGATTGTATAATATTATGAAAAATGGAGGCATAACCGCTCAGGCTTGCAACACCTTCCTGTATCCTGGCACCTCCCGAATCCATCATGCCAATTATAGGGGCACCCATCTTAAGTGCCATTTCCTGGATTTTTGTGATTTTTTTTGAGTGAACAAGCCCAAGAGACCCTCCCATAACTGTAAAATCCTGGGCATATGCAAATACCAGACGGCCATTAATCTTTCCATGTCCCACAATTACACCATCGCCATATGTCCTTTCTATCCTGCCAAACTCCACTGGCTGACTGGCAGGTGTTACAAAAGCATCAATTTCTTCAAAAGTATTTTTGTCAAATAAGAGATTAATGCGCTCATGTGCAGTCAGTTTTCCTTTTGCATGCTGCTTCTGAGCATTCTTGGCACTATATTGATTCTTAAGTGCTTCCTCTCTTTCAAGGAAGGCTTTAAATGATTTTCCAGATACATCCATACCCTGTTATTTTAATGATGTCAAAAATAGTCAATCTGAGATGAAATGCAAAAATAACCTTCGACCGTCAGTTAATGGTTATATATAAACTTAAGAAAGACAATAATATGGCAAACAAAAATTTTCGAATGTGCTTAAATTACTTTCAGTATCAGGTATTCGTTTTGCTGTGTAATTCAATGATTTGCTAATATTTAAGAAAACACTAAAGAGGCTTGAATAAGCCTTTCTCATCAGCTCCCAGTAATCCGGCTCTTAAGGTCAACCCGCTAGCCTTGTTAAGCTCTTTTACCATTTCTTTATTTATAACAGGAAAATGACGCAGCTGTTCAAGCCTGTCTCCAATATATTCAAGATCCTCATCTGTTATTATCCAGTCTTTTTTCCGGTACACATTAAGATTTAGGGGAAGCGAGTAGGAGCGAAGCGTCTTTTCACCATTAAGATTAAAGTAGAAATCAAAGTACGACATTACCAGTTCTCTCAAATTCCTGTATACAGGCTCCCTGAAGCGCAGTGTTGTGAAATTGGATTTTGCAACTGCGCCCCAATGCCCGAAGTGCTTGAAAACAGCAATGACATGATCGTCATCATTTTTAGCTTTCAGGTCAACAATAAGTGGAGGATAACCAATGTTCTGCAGAGCTGCTGCCGCATACAGTGCTCCTTCAAAACAATGAGCAGATTTTTTCTTTATCACCCATCGGGGCGACCTGCATTCATAAGAAGGATTATAAGCAATAGAATCAAGAAAAGACTGGATCTTGTCGGGATTGCTTAGTGCTTTAAAAAATTCTGTTTCTTCTTTAGTCCAGGACATGTTTTTTAAAGTAATCGGTACTGTGGTCTTGTGGTCTTGTGGTCTTGTGGTCTTGTGGTCTTGCAGTCGTGCAGTCCCTCAGTCTTATCTCCTGCCGCCTGCCGCCTGCCGCCTGCTACCTGCCGCCTGCCCCCTGCTGCCTCCTTTATATCAACCCGTAAATAATCTCCTGCATCTTTTCGTACTGATCCTCCATGCTCATAACCAGTTTCATCTGTGTTCTTGCCCTTTGAAGGTTATGTTGCGGATGATGTATCTTGAAATAATTATCGCCATCGATATAATCTGTCAGAAACCGCAGTGCTATTGTATATGTTATAAGCCTTGGTGCAAATGCAAGATATTCCTTTTCTGTTTCATTAAGCGTTTTCCCTGTCTCCGAAAGGTATCCCTGGGCATATGCTCTGTACCTGTTAATATCCATATGGACTTTCGAAAGATCCTTCTCATCTTCAGAAGCCGTGTTGGCTGCGGTTCTTATTGAATCACCGAAATCGTAATGTACATATCCGGGCATTACGGTGTCAAGGTCTATAACACACAATGCTTTGTCATTTTCATCAAGAAGAATGTTATTGAATTTTGTATCGTTATGTGTTATTCGCAGAGGAATTTTACCCTGGTCACCAAGTCTCAGAATTATTTTCATATCCTCAGCCCTTGAAAGGAACTGATCAATTTCCTGCCTGACGCTTCTGACTCTTCCTGCAGGATCTTCAGCTATTTTTTTGTTGAATGTTTCAAGACGTTTTTCAATATTATGGAACCATGGTATAGTTTCAAAAAGAGGGCCACCCGGCATATCTGACAGCATAGCCTGGAAACGTCCTATTGCCTTACCACCCTCGCAGGCTTTGTCGGGGCTGTCAACTACATTATAGGAATGATGATTTGAGATGAAAATATACATCCTCCAGTAATGACCCTGATCATCCACTATCCAGCTTTTCCCGTCCTTCGCCGGGATCAGCCTCAGACATTCTCTTTTGATATCTGAGCCTGGAATTTTGAGTAACTTGTTTCTTAAATGGACAGTTACTCTTTCGATATTGGTCTGAAGCTCAGGAATATTCCTGAATATTTTGTTATTTAGTTTTTGGATAATATAATCATCACATTCCCTTTCAGCTGTTATTATCCTGAAGGTATCGTGAATATGACCACTGCCGAAAGAATCTCCTGACAGGAAGGTCCCTTCGGCAGTGAATGAATTAAAAATATCTTTGAGATCAACTCCCATGCTTTTTCCCTACTTTATGGCCTATAAAGGCATAGTACATTATTACCAGGTATGCAGGGACACAAATCCAATATGCATGCTGGAATGTAAAAATATCTGCAAGTTTTCCATAAGCCAGTGGTATCAATGCGCCTCCTGCTATAGCCATTATCATCATTGCCGATCCGGTTTTTGTGAATTTGCCCAGACCGTCAAGGGCCAGTGGCCACATGGCGGGCCACACAAGTGAATTAGCAAGGCCCATGAGGGCAACGAACAGGACTGTTATCGGAAGTACAAGTTCAAGAGGCTTGAAAGTTACAAGGTCTACAAATGGAATTGTTATTGCAACGGAAGCCGGGGTGAATATTACACCCAGGGCAAAGATAACTCCCAGAATAGTGCATATTTTGAGTGCATTACCCTGCTTTATGTATTTCGGAATGAAAATTATGCCTGCCAGATAACCTATAATCATACTTAACATAGTGAGTGAAGCATAGTATTTGGCAGAATCCATTTTTATATCAAGAGAGAGCCCGTAGCGAATTATTGAATCACCGGCTATTACTTCAACTCCAACATAGAAGAACAGGGCTATAACGCCAAGAACGAGGTGCGGAAACTGCCATATACTTGTCTTCCTTACTTCAGTATTGTCAGTCACCGGTTCTTCTTCATCGGTATCTATCTCGGGCAAATGAACAAATTTAAGCATAAGACCAAGCAGGACAAGGACGATGGCCATAATGATATAAGGCATGATAACTCTTCTTGCGAGTTCGTCACGGATGACAGCTTTTGATGCAGCATCAATAACTTTTGCAAGCTTCTCTTCAAGAATATTAGAGTCCTTTAAAATGATACTGGCAAGTATTATAGGTGCTATTGCACCTGCGAATTTGTTTGCAATACCCATGATACTTATCCTCTTTGCTGCACTCTCACGTGGTCCTATTATTGTTATATACGGATTTGATGCTGTCTGCAAGAGAGTCAGACCTGTACCCATTACAAATAAACCTGTGAGAAATAGCCCGTATGTGCGGCTAAGCGCGGCAGGTATGAACAGAAGACACCCTACGGCCATTATCCATAGCCCGACAGACATGCCGTTTTTGAAACCGGTTTTTTTCAATATGGGTGTCATTGGCAATGCCATTACGAAATATGCAATGTAAAAGGCTGCAGTAACAAAGTAGGCCTGGAAATTATTGAGTTCACAGGCGGTCTGCAGAAAAGGAATCAGGATGCTGTTTAGCCAGGTTACAAAACCAAAGATAAAGAAGAATAGTCCTATTATCAATATGGAAAAAACATAGTCTTTCCTGCTGATAGTGCCTGTTGAGCTGGTGTTTGTCATGTCCTTTTGTTTTAGTATAGTTAGTTTTATCGAAACAGTCAAATCTAATCTTTTTAAATGATTGCAGCAAGAAAAAATAAAATTTGTTTTTTTAGTTCCAAAGTTATAGAACTAACAAGTATTTATTCTACATTTGTTAGATTATAAAAAAACAGGGCATTATCTTATGGCTAATCAGGACAACAGGACCAGGGAAACAATAGAAGAGACAGGCAAGATACTGGAGAACTTCGGATTCACACCAATGCAGGGCCGGATCATAGCCTGTTTTATTGTAAGTGACCCTCCGGAAAAGACCTTTGACGAGCTTGTCACATATTTCAATGCAAGTAAGAGCTCGGTAAGCAATTCTCTCAATTATTTACTGCAGAACAAGATAATAGATTATAAGACAATTGCTTCCGACAGGAAGAGATATTTCTACCTGACAGATTCCTTCTTTGTTGTATATTTTTCAAGGGTTCTTGCAAATGTAGGGGAGCTGAAAGAGTATGCCTACAGGATAGTGTCTTTGCGAAATCCGGAGTTTCCTGAAGCAAGTGAGAATATTCTTAAATGGATAGAAAATGCCAACAGTTTTCAGGAATCCATACAGTCAGTTCTTGATTCGATAAGTGATAATAAAAGCTGATAATAAGGCTATTGCAGTGGTTTGTCTGAAATTTCCCTTGACTTTACACCCAGATATCCTCCATGATGTCTTCTTGCATAATCCTTTGCGGTAAAACCAATTTTTTCCATCAGCAGTATTACCAGGGCGTCTCCGATAACTGTCATTACAGTCGTAGAAGTGGTGGGGGTGAGGCCAAGAGGGCATACCTCCGACGGGTTTCCGGTTAAAATAAAAATCTCAGCCTTTTGTGCCAGGGGGCTGTCTCCGTTACTCGTTATAACTATTACCGGAACATCAGGGTATAGATTGTTTTTAAGGTCTATAAGCTCTGTAATTTCCCTTGTCTTACCTGAATTGGATATTGCCAGCAATACGTCATTCTCCTGAAGTATACCCAGATCACCATGCTGCGCTTCACTGGGATGAAGGAATACTGAAGGAGTTCCTGTTGAACTGAAGGTAGTAGCTATATCGTGGGCTATCTGACCTGCTTTCCCCATCCCGCTTGTTACAAGTTTTCCCTTTTTTATATGAACATGTGTATATATTAGATTTACAGCTTCGTCATATCCCGATGAAACAGGAATGTTGTTGATTGCATTTGCTTCATTAGCAAATATTTGACGTACCCTTTCTTTCATGAAGTAGTATTATAAGATTGTTATGCCAAAGTTATCAAAAAAAACATCCCGGGATAACAACTTTTATTTTTATGCAGCAGGTATTAATTTGTTTTTAAAGTTAAATTTGTATGATTTAATAAACTGCTGCTAATATGTTCAGACATGCATCCGCTATTGGGGCAGATATCGGCCATAACACACTGAGAATTGCAGTTATAAAGATGGAGGGCGATATTATAGCTTCAAAAACCTATTCCCTGAATGAGTTGAAGTCTAAAGAAAGTCTTATCAATACATTACTAACAGCCATTCGCGATATAAGGAAAACTGTGGCTTCTGAGGGTGTCAATCCTATATGTACCGGTATTTCTGTAAAGGGTTTTATCGATCACCGTAATGGAGTTGTTTTGGGTCCGGACCAGGGAATTGAAGGCTGGACCAATGTGCCTCTTGCAAAGGTGGTATACCAGGAGACCGGGCTTCCTGTTTTTATAGGTAATGATGCCAATATGATGACAATTGCGGAACACAGGTTTGGTGCAGGCAAGGGGTTTAACGATATAATTTTCATTGCACTCAGGACGGGTATTGGAGGTGGTATAATTATTAATGGAAAATTGTACAGGGGTGTCAATAATGCAGGTGGTGAAGTGGGGCAGATGGTAATCAATTACGGCGGGGAGCTAAGCGATAAGGGGATTACCGGGTCATGGGAACACTATGCATCGGCTTCTGCACTGATAAGAAGGTATAATGAACATCTGGGAAATCCCTTAACCGAAGGAAGCCTGTCATGCAGGGAGATATTTGAATTGAGCTATAATAATTCACCTGTGGCACTTAAGGTAGTTGAAGAAAATGCAAGGATAGTGGGTGTCGGAATAGCTAACCTCATAGCTATTTTTGCTCCGGAGAAGATAATAATTGGTGGTGGTATGTCTGAAGCACGGGAAAGTTATTTTAACACGATAGTTAAAAGTGCTAATGAGAATTCGCTTGAAAACTGCAGGGTGGGAGTCAGAATTGAAAAAGCACATCTTGGTGCTTCAGCTTCTTTACTGGGAGTATCGTATTACGCTCTTACCCGGCTGGCAGGTAAGAGTGTTTAGTTGAAGCAGATTCATGTTATGATCCCACAGTCACCTCATTACCTGTAAAAAGCGAAAGGACCCTGTATATCTGCGACTGGTTCCTGATATTGTATTTGGCCCTCGACGGTTTATTTCCTACTTTGATCGTGATACCGGTTTTGGGAATTACCCTGAAGAGATCCTCATCGGTACGGTCGTCACCCAGGGCCAGAATAAAATCATAGTTGCCGTCGCACAGAAGCCTGAGAGCAGCTGTACCCTTATCGTAAACAAGACTTTTTACCTCCAGTACCTTTTCTCCCTCAAGCATCTGCAGCTTTGGTTCTTCCTTAAGTATTTCGGCAAGATCATCTTTGAGTTCATTGATTCTCAGTGCAGCTATATCTTCATCGGCATTCCTGTAATGCCAGGCCAGGGAAGCATGTTTTTCCTCAATCATCGATCCGCTGCACCTGTCTACATAGTGATTCAGTATCGGAAGAATCTTCTTCTTCCAGTTGAGACTTACATCAATATTACTTATCCATTTTTCTCCGGGGTACTTAATGAAATAACCATGCTCAGTTACCAGAATTACATCCATATCGACGAATTGCTCTTCTATGAACCTCCGTTCACGTCCGCTTATAATAGCAACTGTATTGTTTTTATCTGCAACCATGCTTCTTAATAAATCCTCTGTCTGGCGGTTAAGAAGAGCCATTTCCGGCAGCCTGGTTATTGGTGTCAGTGTTCCGTCATAATCTATAAGGAACAGGCGTTTTTTTGCTGACAGGTATTTTTCTTTTATTGCATTGAGTGTGTTGTCGTCAAGATACTTCACCTTCATATTCTCCTGTACTTTTTTTGTCTCCTCTACCTGGTTAAAGAAATCTGATGTCCATGTGAATACATTATATCTTTTCAGCCTGTTCTGCATCTTAAGTATCCTTTTTTCCTTCTCCTCAAGCGGCATATTAAGGGCTTTGTCTATTGCGTCAGCAGTTTCTTCTACATCGGTAGGATTAATAATTATTGTTTCATTAAGTTCAACTGCGGCTCCTGCCATCTCACTAAGAACAAGCATTCCTTTGTTTTCACTCTGGCAGGCTATGTATTCCTTGGCAACAAGATTCATTCCATCGCGAAGCGGTGTTATCAGACCCACGTCACTAAGATCATACAGGGCTACCAGGTCGTGGAAAGGAACCGATTTGTACTGGTATATAATCGGAAGCCAGCCCAAATTTCCAAATTTTCCGTTAATTCTGCCAACTGTAGCCTCAATTTCTTTCTTTAATTTTCGATAATCATCAATATTATCCCTGGAAGGCACAACTATCATGTTGAATACTACCTTGTTATGCCATGAGGTGTATTTGTCAAGAAATCTTTCAAAGGCTTTCAGCCTGTAAATAAATCCCTTGGAATAGTCGAGACGGTCCACGGAAAAGACTAATTTGTTGTCGGACAGGTAACTGCGTATCTTTCTCTATTGTGTGGCTGTTTTCCTGGCTGAGCATGCATCATGGAATTTATCAAAATCTATACCTATAGGAAAGGCATCAGCTTTGCATATCCTGTTATCGAGGTAGATGAAGTTCTGATTAACTTTGTGCCCCAGCGTCCTTCTTACTGACTTAATAAAGTGCTGAGTGTAGTCAATAGTGTGAAAACCTACAACATCAGCACCAATCATTCCTCTGAGTATTGATTCGCGCCAGTTTCTTGGAAAAAGCCTGAATATTTCGAATGACGGGAAGGGTATATGAAGGAAAAACCCAATATTGGCATAGGGAAATTCATTCCTGAGCATTTCTGGAAGGAGGAAGAGCTGGTAATCGTGTATCCAGATAAAATCGCCGGGTTTAACTATGTCCCTTAATTTTTCAAAGAAAAGATTATTTGCCGTGCTGTAAGCTTCAAAATAGGAATCGTCATAAACAGTACGTGAGGGGAAATAGTGAAAAAGCGGCCATATGGTATTATTGCTGAAGCCTCCGTAAAATTTGTCATCTGTCCTTTTTGCTATCTCAACCGGGTACAGGTCGAAATTATTATTCATATCTGGTTCGCCAAGCTGGGAAACACCTGTTCCGACCCACAGTATTTTGGGTACGTCCTGGTGCTCCCTTAACATCTTTTCAGATAATGACAATATAGCTGAGACCAGTCCGCCTGCATTCTGCACGGCATAGTTCTTCTGTTTCTTTCTTACCAGCTTGAAAGGTAACCTGTAAGCAACAATTATTATTCTTTTAAAATCTATCTGGTCGAGAGTTTTCATCGCCTAAAGAAATATCGGCTTACCCAGCTTCATAGACAACCGGTAAACCGCATTTACCAGTCCAACATGACTGTAAGTCTGCGGGAAATTGCCCCATTGTCCGAATTCCTCATCGGCATCTTCACTGAACAGACCCAGGTGGTTGGAACTCCTAATTAATGTCTCGATAACTTCTAGTGCTTTATCTATCATTCCTATAGCGGCAAGTGCTTCTGCATACCAGAAGCCACATATTATAAATGATGTGTTTGGCTTTCCAAGATCATCGCTGAGATACCTGTAGAACATATTTTTTTCACTGAACAATGCCTTCTCATGTGCCTTAAGATGTTTCAATGCTCTTCCTCCGTTTGGATTTAGATAATTCATTGTTATAAGCTGAAGGTTACTTGCATCGAACGATGAGCTGCCTACTGATTGCATATAGGCATTATCTGAAGTGCTGTAACACTTTTCAATAAATTTCCGGGCCTTATCAGCCAGTTTTGTTGCTTTGGCCGTGATTTCATTCCTGCCTGTCAGGTTACCTATTTTCATTGCTGCTTTACATCCGGCCCAATGAAATAAAAAGGTGTATGTATGAAGCTGGTTAGTGACACCGAATTCCCATGGTCCTGAATCGGGAACTTCCATGAATTCTTCAATCCTGTCGAGAAGCCATACAGTTATAAATTCAGATTTCTGCGTGTCGATATAATTGATCCTCTTATCTATGAACAGCGGGAGAAGGCTTACAAGTATCTGCCCGTACACATCATTCTGTGTCTGGTAGATCGCATTGTTTCCTATTCTTACGGGTTTGTTCTTAAGATAGCCTTCCAAAAGAAGTATTTTTTCGTCGGGAACCCTCTCGCCGGTTAATGTATACAAAGGTTTGATCTGTTGCTTTTCATTCAGTATTATGTTCTGTATGAACGAGAAATATTTCTCAAGTTCCTCGAAGTGTCCTATATTATTAAATGCTGTCAGTGTATAATATGTATCACGCATCCAGCAATAACGGTAGTCCCAGTTCCGGTGCGATTGATTATTTTCAGGCAGGCTTGTTGTGCCGGCGGCAATAACTGCTCCGGTGTCTTCATACTGGTGTAGCTTAAGAACAAGGGCGGACCTTATTACAGCATCCTGGTAGATATATGGTATAGAAGTTGATTTGACCCAGTTTACCCAATAAGACCTTGTCTTATTAAGGAATGACTCGGCTGTTTCGGCAAGCGGAGCCTCAAGAGGAACACCGTAACTGAAAACAAGGTAATGTGTTTCATTAAGTAGAAATGATTTCTCTTCAAGGATGTAGTTGAGAGGAACATCTGATGTGAGCCTGACCTGGCTGCTGAGATTCAGAAATCTTATGTGGTTGCTGCCGGCTACAGTCTGCGGCATGGTTTTCCCGTAGTTATCAACAGGATGGCATTTTACTTTTATGAAAGGAGTCCCTTCAAGAAGTTCAATCTTCCTGAACAGCATAAGGGGTTTGAAATACCTGTCATACTGGTTGAAGCGCGGGGCATAGTCAATTATCCTGAATTTGCCCTGGTTAACTTCAAATTCTGTTGCAAGTATATTTGTGTTGCGCAGGTAGTATTGTTTGGATTTATAATTGCCATTAACAGGCTTTATACTGAATTCACCACCTTTCTTTTTGTCGAGCAGGGAGCCGAAAATGAAACTGCTGTCAAACCTTGGCAGACATAACCAGTTTACATTTGAATCAGTATCAATATATGCCAGGTATGAACAATTACCTATGACCCCGAAATTATATGTGTTCATAGTCTTCTTAATTGTCTGTCTGTTGTTTTTTTCCGCTTTCTGATTACCGTCCCGATATCTATCGGGAACCGATTACCAGAAACATCGAGCCCTTTGTGCCGTCGCGCCCTTGCACTTTTACATCTTTACACCTTTAAAGAACCCACCCCAAACCCCTCCGGGGAGGGGATTTCTAAGAATCTGCATCTGTGCTCTTTTGCCTCTGTACCTTTGCACCGTCGAGCCTTTGCACCATTGCACCGTTGCACCCTTTTGCCTTTACACCTCACCCCTGGTGTATAACCCTCTGAGGGAAAGGTATTTCAATACCCTCACTGTCGAAAGCAACTTTTAACCGCTTCCTTAGTTCTCCTGTTATCTCCCATTGCTTCAAGGGTTTTGTATCTCCTGTTATCTTAACCACGACAGATGAATCCGCAAAATCATCAACACGCAGGAACTGCGGCGGTGTGATAATTGATTCTTTAAAAGCAGGATCTGCAGCCAGCTCTTTCCCTGTCCGGTTAATAACATCTATAACATGCTGAAGATTTGAACTATACGATACACCTATGTTAAGGTTGACCCTCGAAAATTTCTTCGACATGTTTGATACTTTTGTTATGGTCCCGTGAGGAATATGATGCACAGTCCCGTCAAGATCTCTTAATGTGGTCATCCTGAGACTTATATCTTCAACAAGACCACCTGTTGAATCAATTATAATTACATCCCCGATCCTGTACTGGTTCTCAAGAATAATAAACAGTCCGGATATCAGATCCTTGATAAGGTACTGGCCCCCAAAACCGAATGCCAGACCTACAATTCCGGCACCGGCGAGTATGGGTCCTATTTTTACCCCTATTTCCTGCAGGATCATCAGGATGGATAGTGTTATTATAACTACTCTTAATGCTCCGTTGAAAATTCTGATAAGGGTATCTTCACGTTTTTTTTCAGCATCCTTGGTCATTGTCCTGTCGGCAACAACAGCAATTCTGACTGTTTTTATAATAATCCGGGCGAGGATTTTATAAAGAATAATAGATCCTACTCCAATAATAATAACCTTAACCCCATGGTTCAACAGCCAGGGATAAATCAAATCTGCCCAGTGTTTTACAAATGCATCCATCTTACAGAGAAATTAAATAAAATCATAAAAATTTGTCAACTCAAAATGAAGCTGACTTATTGCTCAATGGCCGACTGAAAGTACTGAATTTTTGCAAACTGTAAAGCCTGAAATTATATCAGGCTCTTCATGTATGTATTGCTTCAGATACACAATGTTGTTTTTCCGGTTTTCACTGTCGCAAATTGCAATATACAAAAAAAACAGAAGAACTTTTTTTAATATATATCATATGTGTTATATAACATGTTTGCCTTTTTGATAAACCTTATTTGCGGTTTTTTCACCATTCCGTATTTACTTTATTACATACAAACATTTACATTAATAGCAACAATAGCGCTGTCAATTTGTTTTAACTGACATGAAAAATAAGTAAATTTGAAGATAGCAAATATTAAACAAATAAATTTTTTGATAACCGGATATTTAAATTCAACCTTGGAAAATACGAATCAACAGTATTTGGATATCATTTAAGTGTTAAAGTAAAAATATTAAAGTATGAAAACAATCATCGTTCCTCTGGATTTTTCAGAAGAGGCAAAGGCCGGGTTGGATCTTTCTCTGATGCTGGCAAAGAAATCCGGTGCTAATATTAAAATGGTCCATGTAATTTCGCCTGTTGATAAAACAGATGATGACATAAAAAAGGAAAAGAAAGAGGCCGGGGAAAAGTTTGAGTATATTCTTGAAAAATGCCGGAAGGAGGGTGATATAGATTGTGGATTGACTTATACGGTTGAGGAAGGTCAGATTTTCAGGGCTATCGCTGAACTAGGTGAGAAATTTGAAGATTCTGTAACTGTTCTTTCCACACATGGTGTTTCGGGTTTTGAAGAATTATTCATAGGAGGGAATGCCTATAAAATAGTTTCTCATGCGAAAAACCCTGTCATAACCACCAGGAGAAGTAAACTTTCGTCAAATATTGATACCATAGTGATGCCTCTCGATATAACCTTTCAGACACGTGAAAAGGTTCCCTACACCGCTAAGATAGCAAAATTGTTTGGGTCTGAGATTCATGTTGTTACGGTGCAGCTGTCTAAACTTAAAAGTATTGAAAAGAAACTGAACCAATATTCATACCAGGTTTCGGCTTATTTAAAGCATCACGGGGTGCCGTTTAAAGTTGACCACCTTCATGGTAGTAATCCTACAGATATAACCCTGGACTATGCTTATTCGGTAGATGCGGATCTTATTTCCATAATGTCCGAACAGGAAAAGAATCCGGCAAATCTGCTTCTTGGTAACGATGCTCATCAGATGATAAATAAATCATTCATTCCTGTTCTCTCTTTTCCAAATTACCATATAAGAGTAACAGCAGAAGATATTTGGACACTGGGAGCTTTCATTCCAAGATAAGAAATGTGAAGAAAGGTGTAAGCGATGGATTGTATTGGATAATAAAATTTTAAATAAAATGAAAATGAAAAAAGTATTGATTGCGCTGGATTATGATCCCACCGCACAAAAAGTAGCCGAAGCAGGTTTCGAGCTTGCAAAATCGATGAAGGCAGATATTACCCTGCTGCATGTTATTTCGGATCCTGTTTATTACTCTGCAGTTGAATATTCTCCGGTAATGGGCTTTACCGGATACATGGAGATGGGACAATTACAGTCTGTTACAACAGAAAAATTAAAGGATGCATCGAAAAAATACCTTGAAAAGATTAAATCTCACCTCGATGATGATAATATTGAGGTCAGGGTTGAAGAAGGGGATTATGCCGATTCCATTCTGCGTGCTGCAAAACATATTAAGGCCGATTTGATAGTACTTGGTACCCACAGCAGGAAATGGCTTGAAAATATATTAATGGGAAGCGTGGCCGAGAAGGTATTGCACCATTCAAGGATTCCTCTCTATATTATTCCTACAAAGAATCATAATTAGAATTCCTGGAAAGAATAAATAAGACTCTGTAGCATTGTTGATAGTATATTTTTATGAAAGAAATTGTTAATGGCAGAATATCAACCCGGCTTATCAGATTAAAGTAACTATATGTCGGGGTTATTCTCTGTCAGTATATAGCACATAATTTTAAATGTATTGTATGCAGCGGGATTTAAACTTTGCTCAGCAAACTTAAGTTATGGTATGAATAAAAAAGCAAATAAAACAGGACCTGGCTACTCTGAAGAGAATAATGTGAATGATGAAAAAAATGAGTTTAAATCACTTCCATTAAAGGATCTCTTCTCAAAACTGAACACCTCTGCTGATGGTCTTACTCAGGAAGAATCAAAAAAACGGATTGGAATCTATGGGCCTAATGAAATTCAGGAGAAAAAGACCAATCCCTTTCTGAAATTCCTTAGTTATTTCTGGGGTCCCATACCCTGGATGATTGAGGCTGCAGTTATTTTGTCGGGACTGGCAAAACACTGGCCCGACTTTGTTATAATTTTAATACTTCTTGTAGCCAATGCATTTGTTGGCTTCTGGGAGGAGAACCAGGCCGGGAATGCTATAGAAGCACTAAAAGCAAAACTTGCAGTTAAAGCAAGGGTAAAAAGAGATGGCAGGTGGATCACACCTTCTGCAAGAGAGCTTGTTCCTGGTGATATTATCAGGCTTAGGCTTGGAGATATTGTTCCTGCTGATGCCCGCCTGCTGCCCGGTGATCCGCTTGAAGTTGACCAATCGGCATTGACCGGTGAATCGCTGCCGGTGGATATAAAAGCAGGAGATACTCTCTTTTCCGGCTCAATAGTCAGACAGGGAGAAGCAGAAGCTGTTGTATATGCAACAGGAATAAACACCTACTTTGGAAAAACAGCTGAACTTGTTCAGCAAACCCATACTGTAAGCCATTTTCAAAAGGCCATACTGAGGATTGGCAACTATCTAATTGTGCTTGCGATTGTTCTTGTGGCAATTATTATAGGATTTGCTGTTTACCGGGGAGACCAGATGCTTACAACATTACAGTTTGCACTTGTCCTTACAGTAGCCGCCATACCTGTGGCTATGCCCACTGTTCTCTCTGTTACAATGGCCGTGGGGGCAAGATTCCTGGCCAGAAAGGAGGCAATAGTAAGCAGACTTGTTGCTATTGAGGAATTGGCAGGTGTCGAAGTGCTTTGCGCAGATAAGACCGGAACACTTACTCAAAATAAACTGACATTGGGCGAACCGGTAAGTATGGACAATTCAACTGTTGACCAGTTGATTCTCACTGCGGCACTGGCATCACGTGAGGAAAACAATGATACAATCGATCTTGCTATATTGGGAGGTATGAAGGATAAAAATAAATTAAAAGACTATGAAAT
>JBJKPQ010000107.1:0-19441 GCA_046706305.1 Bacteroidales bacterium | reverse complement strand
AGATAAAGCTAAACCCGGAATAATGTTGATAATTTCCTAAAAACTTTCGGTTATGTTCCAGGCAAATATCAATGAGTTCCAAGGTACTCATATTTAAGCCCTTCGATCCTTTCAAGTCTTTCCAGGATTCTTTTATGCTTTGATTCACTGAAACTTATGTTTATCCTGCATTTTAAGTCAAATGATTGATCTTCCTGTTCAACCGCTTCCTCCTTCAGTATTTTCATTACGTCATTCATCGATTCATACGAAAATAATATGGAGTAGTATTCCCTGATCTTGCATTCAATAACTGTAGCATTATTCAAAGCATCAATTGCAGCGGATTTATAAGCATTTATAAGACCGCTGACTCCAAGAAGCGTTCCTCCAAAATATCTGCTCACCACTATAAGAATATTTGTCAGATTATATGAATTTATCTGACCCAGTATTGGCCTACCTGCTGTTCCGGATGGCTCTCCGTCATCATTCATTCTCCATGTCTCCCTCTCATGTCCGAGCATATAAGCAAAACAATGGTGACGGGCATCGTGATATTCCTTTCTGACGCCTGTTAATATATTCCTGATCTCTTCGGTGTCAGAGACAGGGAAAGCAGTGGCTATAAAACGACTGCCTTTCTCCTTGTAGGTTCCTTTTGAAATTGTTTTAATTGTTTTATAGGTATCTGATGTCATTGAGTAATTATGGGGCTTTTTGATGAATATCCTTCTTTTGTACAGCCAAATTAACTATTTCCTGCAATATAAAAATTGAAGGTCATAACCTTGTTAAGTAAAAATTGATATTTTTGTCAGTAATAGCACGAAAATATGAATGTATTACTAGATGAAAAGGATTTGCAGAAGCTTATTGTTGTCGGTGACAGGATACTGATAAGACCAAAAGTGCCACAGTCCAGGACAAAAAGCGGATTGCTGCTTCCTCCGGGTGTAAATGAAAATGAAAAAGTGCAGGTTGGTTATGTAGTTAAGGTAGGACCTGGTTTTCCAATTCCCACCGTCAGTGAAAATGATGAGCCATGGAAAAACAGTTCTGACGAACCCAGATACCTTCCCCTTCAACCCAAAGTGGGTGATCAGGCTGTGTATATGCAGAATAGTGCTGTTGAAGTGGAGTTTAATACCGAAAAGTATGTTGTGGTTCCCCATTCGGCCGTTTTGCTGCTATTAAGAGATGATGGACTTTTTGAATGAATAAAGCATTATGAATAGAGATGTTCTGAACGACTGTAAGATCCTTATTGTTGAGGATGATATGTCAAGCCGCCTGTACCTAAATAAAATACTTGAGAAAACCGGGGCTGTTATTTTTAATGCTGGTGACGGGGAAATGGCTGTTAATGTAATAAAACAACATCCCGATATTAAAGTTGTACTTATGGATATCCAGCTTCCTGTTATTGATGGATATAAGTCTGCTGATATGATCAGGGAATTGAAAGATGATATTATAATTATTGCTCAGACAGCTTATGGCCTGTTAGGTGATACAGAAAAAATAATGAATGCCGGATTCAATGATTATATAATAAAGCCAATATTGTCGCAGAACCTTATCGATAAAATTGTTACCTGTCTTTCGAAAAATTAAATGCCGTAAACGATAAGCCTCCCGGATTTTTTATTCAGGATATGCTGACAGATTTTTAAATTCTTTCTTAAATTCCTCAATCTCATCCTTCCATCTTTGTGTTTCAGCTTTCAGGCTCCCCCTGTTTATCAGAGTTTCTCTCATTCCTGAATCACCAGAAAGAATATCAAATGGGATTTGGTTATATTCATACTCATAGGGTGGTTCTTTGAATTTCAACGATCCGGAAGGTGATGTTTCAATTATTGCATCAAAAACATGAAGAGCAGTCTCAACAGGTCTGAAGGAAGACACATCAGTTATATGCATTTGTAATCCGTTACAATATTCTCCGCTGAATTTATGAAAAGTAGGTATGAAGCCATGAATCCTGAATTTACAACCTTTTAAATCTCTTGCTTCAAGATTTTTCTTTAATTCTTCAGCATTAATAAAAGGTGCTCCAAAGAGCTCAAAAGGTATTGTTGTCCCCCTTCCTTCCGAGAGGTTAAGGGCCTCGATCAATACAGTGCCGGGGTATACCAGGGCTGTATTTTCGGTTGGCATATTCGGTGATGGAAGTATCCATGGCAATCCGGTCTGACTGAAAAGAGAGTTCCTTTTCCAGCCCTTCATCCATACTATATTAAGATTACATGCCGGATAGTAGTTATCCCTGATCCACAATGACATTTCACCAATTGTCATTCTGTGACACAATGGGATAGAAGCACCACCGACAAATGTGAAATATTCTTCCTTGAGCACAGGACCGTCGAAATCAAGGGCTCCTACCGGGTTTGGCCTGTCAAGAACCCATACGGGTATACCTGCTTCTGTACATGCTTCTATAGATAGTTTCACCGTCCAGATATATGTATATAGTCTTGCTCCGACATCCTGCAGGTCAATTACGAGCGCGTCAATATTCTGAAGCATTTCCTGTGTTGGCTTCCTGTTTTCTCCATAAAGGCTGTATACGGGAATCCCAAATACAGGATGAACCTGGCTGTTCCATTCTATCATATTGTCCTGGGTCTGTCCGTAAAGTCCGTGTTGAGGACCGAATATCGCTGACAACCTGCATTCCTTAAGTTCATGGAAAATATCGGTTACATGCCTTAGTTTCGAATCGGTGCTGGGTGCATGGCACAGCAAACCAATCCTTTTTCCTTTTAATGCCGAAGGTATCCTGCCCAGAAAGGCTTCCAATCCTGTTGTGACCATATAATGTGTTTTTCGCAAATATAAAACTATCAAATTTTAAATGATCTATAACATAAAATTAATTCCTCTTAAGTGATAATTCTTTCCTAAGTTTGAAAATATATCAATAAACAGTAACATGAAAAAAGATAAACTCATCTCCCTTGTTCTCCTGTTCTTTTCAGTATATGTATCTGCACAGAAGGCTCCACTTGACAAAAATGTATATGATTCCTGGAAGAGTCTGTCGGCTCAGAAAATATCAGACGATGGAAAATGGATCAGCTATAATATTCTTCCACAGCAGGGAGATGGCTGGCTCTATCTTTATAATGTTCAGACAGGAAAAACAGACTCTGTTGCCAGAGGTGCAAATGCTTCTTTTTCATCAGGCTCGGAATATGTTGCCTATTATGTTGTGCCTGAATACCTTGTAACACGTCAGGCTAAGAAAAAGAAACTGAAAGAGGATAAAATGCCTAAAAATAATCTTGAAATCAGAATGTTGGCGAATGATCATGTTTATAAAGCTGAACGGGTAAAATCCTTCTCCGTGCCGGTGGAAAAATCAGTCTGGATGGCATATCTTCTTGAAAAGCCGGAAGGTGGAAGCAATGACAAACATGAGGCTGATTCGTCAGGTGCCGTCGGTAGTAACTCTGCCGGCAAAAAGAAGGAACCCAAAACGAAAGGTACAGAGTTTGTCATCTTTAATCCTGTAACAGATAAGGAATTCAGGTACAGCAATGTAACGGAATACTGCGTTGCTGATAACGGATCAACAATAAGCTTTATCCGGAATATCCCTGATTCATCCAAAATAAGTAAGGTAAGTGTAAATATCTTTGAAACGGTTAAGGAAATTCTTACGACAATTTATGAAGCGAATGGTGATGCTGAAAAGATCACAGCAGAAAAATCAGGTAAGAGAATAGGATTTATCTGTTCTTCCGATACAACAAAAGTTAAGGTTTACGATCTCTACCTTTCAGAAGGAGGATCACCTGCAAAAAAAATAGTTGATACATCGACAAAAGAAATGCCTTCCGGATGGTCGGTAAGTATGAACGGCAATCTTTCATTTTCCGATGAAGGTGAAAGATTGTTTTTTGGAACCGCAGCCAGACCCGTGAAAGAGCCTGAGGACACTCTTATCGCAGACGAAAAATATCATGTTGATATCTGGTCCTGGGACGATGAAGTCATCCAGCCGATGCAGAAAAAGCAGCTTGAGAGGGAAAAGAAGAGAACATGGCTAGCAGTTTATCAAATCAGGGAAAGTAAAATGGTTCAGCTTGGTGATTCTCTAGTTCCTATAGTGAGTACGGTAAACAAAGGACAGGGTAACCTGGCCCTTGGATACTCCGACCTGAAGTACAGGAAGGAATCATCATGGGAGGGAAGAACAAGTAATGATTATTATTTGATTGATGTTACAGACGGAACAAAAACAATGGTACTGGAAGAATGTCCCGAAAGGGCATTCCTTTCACCGTCATGTAACTATATAGTTTATTGGGATGACAAGTCTGAAGCATGGATGTCTTTGAGCATACCCGACAAAACAGTAAGAAACCTGACATCCTCAGCAGATGTTCCTTTTTACAATGAGCTCAATGATGTTCCGGCAGCACCTCAACCTCATGGTATTGCAGGGTGGCTAAGTGATAAGAGACACATCATTGTTTATGACAGGTATGATTTATGGTCGCTTGATTTGTCGGGTAAGGAAGCACCTGTAAATCTGACTGAAGGGGCAGGCAGGAGAGACAGCATACGTTTCAGATATGTACGACTTGATCCGGAGCAGGAATTTATACCGGAAAATAAATCAGTATTGCTTTCTGCTTTTAACTATGATAATAAGGAATCCGGTTTTTATTCTCTTGTTAAAGCGAAACCAGCAATGCCGTCGGAACTTATTATGAGCAAAGCTTCTTTTCCCCGCAATCCTGTGAAAGCAAAAGATGAAGACATTATTATCTGGCAGAAAGGTACATTTGTAAATTATCCTGAGCTATATGTGAGCAGCACGGCATTCAGGGATATTAAAAAACTTTCAGCTACAAATCCGCAGCAGGCTCTTTATAACTGGGGCACTGCAGAACTTGTTGACTGGATGTCGTTTGATCATCAGAAGTTGCAGGGTATCCTATACAAACCGGAAAATTTTGATCCGTCAAAAAAGTACCCGATGATAGTCTATTTTTATGAGAGAAGTTCGGACGGGTTGTATAATTATATTGCTCCGGCTCCCTCAGCATCTATTATTAACAAGACTTTTGCCGTCAGTAACGGCTACCTTATATTCGTACCTGACATTACTTATATGACAGGTTATCCCGGGCAAAGTTGTTACAATGCCGTGGTGAGCGGTACCAATACACTATTGCAGCGTTACAGTTTTATCGATAAGAACAGGCTGGGCCTTGACGGACAGAGCTGGGGTGGCTACCAGATCGCTTACCTGGTAACTCAGACCGATCTCTATAAATGTGCTTTTTCCGGTGCTCCTGTCAGCGACATGATAAGTGCATACGGCGGCATTCGATGGGGAACAGGAATGTCCAGGGAGTTTCAATATGAGAAAACACAAAGCAGAATTGGAGGAACCCTCTGGGAAAAGCCGATGCAGTATATTGAGAATTCCCCTGTCTACTGGGTGCCTAAAATCCATACCCCTTTACTTATTATGCATAACGACGCAGACGGTGCTGTTCCATGGTACCAGGGAATCGAATTCATTATGGCACTCAGACGACTGAACAAACCTGCCTGGATGCTGTCTTATAATGATGAAGATCATAACCTTGTGAGAAGAGCAGACAGAAAGGATCTTTCAATTAGAAAAATGCAGTTTTTTGACCATTACCTAAAAGATGCACCAATGCCTTATTGGATGAAAAATGGAATTACACAGCTTCAGAAAGGTAAGATCGATGGATATAACCTTGTTAGCTACTAATTTAACTTAAACCATCAAATGAAATTATCCCGATATGCTTCAAAGGTTGCAGGGCTTGTATTAATTGCCCTGCTTACCTCTTGTTCGGTTAATAGGGAGGTTAGATTGTCAATCCTGGAAACAACCGATATACATGGAGTGATTCTTCCTTACGATTTTATTGAGAATAAACAACTTGATGCCTCCCAGGCTGCTGCCTATACCTATATCAGGAAAGTGCGCACGGAGAAAGACGCAACCGTTTTGCTTGACGACGGAGACAATCTGCAGGGACAGCCGGAAGTGTATTACTATAACTTTATTGATACAGTTACCCCGCACCTGGTGCCGGAAGTGATGAACTATATGCATTATGATGCCGCTACTGCCGGTAATCATGATATTGAGACCGGGCATCCTGTCTATGACAGGCTTGTTAAAATGTATAATTTTCCTTTGCTTGCCGCCAATGCAGTCGATAAACGGACTGGCAAACCTTATTTTAAACCTTATTGTATTATTAATAAGAAGGGAATAAAAATTGCTGTACTGGGACTGGTTACCCCCGCAATACCAAACTGGCTTCCGGACGAGTTATATAAGGGCATTGAATTTCACGATATGGTTTCCACTGCCATGAAATGGATGCCTGAGATAAAAGCCCAAAAGCCTGACCTTGTAGTAGGTTTGTTTCATTCAGGTTGGGATAAATCTGAAGAAGATACCGATGGAAATTCAGGCATGACTGAGAACGGATCAGCAGCTGTTGCATATAATGTTCCCGGTTTTGATATTATACTTACCGGTCATGATCACAGACTGGCAAATGAGAAGTTTGTTAACAGGGTGGGAGATACAGTACTTGTTCTGGATGGTGGCAGCCATTCACGGAAAGTGGCTGAAGCTGATGTTTTATTCACCGGGGAAAAGTTAAATGGAAGGAAAATAAGAAAATTGTCAGGGAAGCTTGTTGATGTTTCAGAATACAAGCCGGATAGTGAATTTATGAATAAATTTAAGTCTCAGTATGATACCATAGCGTCGTATGTAAACCGTGTAATTGGTACCTCAGGCGAAACTATTTCATCAAGAGATGCATATTTCGGTCCATCAGCCTTTGTGGATATGATACAAACTGTTCAACTTGCAATAACAGGAGCGGACATTTCTTTCGCCGCCCCATTGTCCTTTGATGTAAAGATTGATAAAGGACCTGTAACTGTCGGAGATATGTTCAAGCTTTACAGGTTTGAGAATATGCTTTATACTATGACTATGACTGGTGATGAAATCCGTAAGTATCTTGAGTATTCTTACTCGGAATGGCTTAATACAATGAAAAAACCCGGTGATCTATTACTAAAACTGCAACTAGGAAGTGATGGGAAACCGTTAATTGTAAACGGAAGGGCCAGGTTTAAGAATCAGCCCTATAATTTTGACTCTGCTGCCGGAATTGATTATACCGTAGATGTCAGTAAACCGGCAGGATCCAGGGTGCATATTACGGGAATGACTGATGGGGCTCCGTTCCTTAAAAATAAAATGTACAAGGTTGCCGTTAATTCATACCGGGGAAATGGTGGAGGAGGTCATTTCATTTACGGAGCCGGAATAGACAAGGATGAACTGAGATCAAGAGTCGTTGCATCAACAGATCGCGATCTAAGATATTATATAATGAAGTACATAGAAAAGAAAAAAATAATAGATCCTGTGCCCCTGAATAACTGGAAGATTATTCCGGAAACCTGGGTAAATGGGGCGATACCAAAAGAGTATTCAATGTTATTTGGCAGTGAGAAAAAATAAATTTTCCTGTGATGAAGAATGAAGGGATTGATAACGAAAATGGGAAGAAACTTCCTCTTGTGGAAGAATTTTTTACTTTACAGGGTGAGGGTTTTCAGACAGGCAGAGCTGCTTATTTTATCAGGCTGGGTGGATGTGATGTTGGTTGCAGCTGGTGTGATACAAGGTTTTCCTGGAATCCTGAAATTCACCCTCTCGTAGATGCTGACATCATAGTTAATAATGTAACAGAAGCAGGAGCCGATTCGGTAGTGGTTACAGGTGGTGAACCTCTTATGTGGAACCTCGATTACCTGTGCAGTAAATTAAAGAAAATAAATATTAGTACCTTTATTGAGACATCGGGAGCATATCCGCTTAGCGGAGAGTGGGATTGGATTTGTCTTTCACCTAAAAAAAACATGCCACCTGTAGGGAATATATGCAGTGTGGCAGACGAGTTGAAAGTCATAATTCAGAAACCTGGAGACTTTAAATGGGCTGAGCTTTACAGGGAAAAAGTACGTGAGGATTGCAGGTTATTTCTTCAACCTGAGTGGAGCAGATTTAATATTATTGTTCCCGAGATAGTTGAATATATCAAGAAGAACCCTGACTGGAGAATATCCTTGCAGGCTCATAAGTTCATGCATATACCATAATTCTTTGATGAAGAATATATTGAAGATATTTTTCCACCTTGTTTTGGTCCTGATATCAGCATCGGTCCACTCTCAGACATTCCACACTGCCAGTAGCAAAGCAATGAAACAGTATAATGAAGGGGTGAAATCTTTCGATTACTTTTATTACGATGATGCTGAAAAATATCTGAAAGAGGCTGTTTCTATTGACAAGGATTTTTATGAGGCATATGTCAGCCTTGGAGACCTTCTGATAAAACAAAGAAGATTTGCTGAAGCAGCAACTGATTACAGGAATGCAGTAAGGATTGATTCACTCTTTTACAAACCCATTTTTTTTAATTATGCAAGGGCTGAAATGATGTCGGGAGATTATGCAGGAGCATTGGTTCATTATAAAGTATATCTTGAACAAAAGGGTATGTCAGAAAAAAACAGGATCATAGCGGCGGCAAACTTAAAGAACTGTGAATTTGCAATTAAGGCTATGAAAAACCCGGTTCCATTCAGTGCATTCAGTGTCGGAGATGGTATAAACACCCGTGATGATGAATACTGGCCTTCAATTACTGCTGATGGTCAGACTATGATGTTTACACGCCAGGAAAATCCTCAGAATACACCCGGCTTCATGGGACTTTCTCAGGAGGATTTCTATATAAGTAAGTATTCAGAAAATATCTGGCATCAGGCTTATAATGCAGGTTCTCCACTCAATACAATTCATAATGAAGGTGCTCAATCTCTGTCATCCGATGGCACTTACATGTATTTTACTGCCTGTGACAGATCGGAAGGACTGGGCAGCTGTGACATATATTACTCAAACTTTAAAAATGGAAGATGGTCTGACCCTGTCAACCTCCAGTCACCTGTCAATACACCGGGTTGGGAATCCCAGCCATCTATTAGCTCCGATGGAAGAACTCTTTATTTTTCAAGTAGCAGACCAGGAGGGTTTGGAGGAAAGGATATATGGTATTCGAGACTATCCTCACAAAACAAATGGCAGGACCCTGTAAATATGGGTAGTACCGTAAACACCAGCGGTGATGAGATGTCGCCATTTATTCATTTCGATGGAAGGACTTTGTATTTTTCTTCCGATGGGAGAGAAGGGATGGGAGGATTTGATATTTTCGTAACAAGGTTAAAGAGTGACAGCACCTGGTCTGAACCCGAGAACCTGGGATATCCAATAAACACTTATAATGACGAAATGGGCCTTGTTATTGAATCACAGGGGAAAAGAGCATATTTCTCAACAATAAGAGATAAATCGCAAGGGAAAGATATTTACTATTTTGACCTTTATGAATCAGCAAGGCCGGCTCCTGTTTCTTATCTTAAAGGTAAGGTATTTGATAAGTTGACAGGTAAGATGATAAAAGCAGAATATGAGCTCATAAACCTGACTACTGGAAAAATTGTGATTAATAATTCCACTGATGAAACCGGCAATTTCCTGGTTTGTCTTCCTTCAGGTTATAATTATGGCATAAACATCAGTAAGCCGGGGTACCTGTTTTATTCCGGAAGTTTTTTGTTTGAAGGGATTCACCCTGTGGCTGAACCCTTTGTCAAGAAAATCAATCTTAGCCCGATAGAGGTAGGGGCGACCATGGTACTTGCAAATGTTTTTTATGAAGTAGATTCCTGGGAATTAAAGAAGGAATCAATAACCGAATTAAATAATCTGATAAGCCTGCTTAATCAAAACAAGGACATTGTACTTGAGATTGGCGGTTATACCGATTCCACCGGAACAGACGAACATAATCTTATTCTTTCTTCAAAGAGAGCCCTTTCTGTTGTTAATTATCTTGTTAGTAAAGGAATAGCTGCAAAAAGGTTAACATACAAAGGTTATGGCAATTCATCTCCTGTTGGCAGTAATGTCACCGAAGAGGGAAGAAAACTTAACAGGAGAACTGAAGCCAGGGTCATCGAACTCAAGAAATAAAAAAAATGGCCGTCTTAGGACAAGACGGCCACCGCCATTGGCTGATTGAATTCAGACATTTAAAATAACATTCGCACTTATCAGATGGTGATCATGGTATTTACAAATTGATTGTTCTTGTCTCCGTTATTGCCTTCAATAAGAAGAGGAAGTGTGAAACTGACTGCACACCCTGATGAGCCGTTTTTTTCGATTCGTAATTTTCCTCCCAGCAGACTGGCAATTTTTTTTACGAGACTAATATTTACTGCTGTGTAAGTATCATTATAAAGCGCCAGCGATTCACTAATATCGTTGGAGTTTATGAACTCCTTAGTCTTGAAGTAACCTTCGCCTGAATCGATAACAAAGAACTTTATTGCGCTGTTTATTACCTGATAACCTACTTTGATATATCCCGAACCGGTGCTGTTCAGTGAGTTTTGAAACAGGCCCCTGATTACCCTGTATAGTTTGTTCCTGTCAATTATAACTTCTGCCTGACCATTATATTGGATGTCAGTTTTTAGCTCGATATCCTTTTGATCCTCATCATTTATGGCATCCCTGAACTCTGCCAGAAGATCGACAAGAAGAGTATCAAGCCTGCATGCCTTGTTTTCAGTCTTTGAATTACCCGTATCAAGAATGGCTGAATCAAGAAAGCTGTCAAATAATACTATTAGTTTTTCACACGAACTGAGAATCTGGGTACTGAATTCCTCACGATCGGAATAAGTACAGCCATCTTCCTTCATAAGAAATGAAAACGCTACAATAGCATTCATGTGGGTTCTCATTTCATGGGACATCCCTGTCAGAACTGAGGGACAGTTTAATGCGTTATTTCTGACCGGATTCATCTCTTTTTCTTTTTTTGCATCTCTAGGATGTGAATCTCCCTCCGCATATGAATCGCCTGATGAAATATTAAACATGGTCTGTTATTTACAATATTCACTTGAGTTTACTGATGATGTCTTTTGCATCATTCTTATATATGCCATTTTCATTTTTTATCTTTTCAAACAGCTGAAGTGCCTTGTCATTTTCGTCTGTGTTAAGGTAACACAGAGCCAGGTACCACTCTGCCTGATCGATATAAAGGTTGTTCCTGTCCTGTATCACCCTGTTGAATGACTTTTGAGCCTCAGGGTATTTATGGCCCTCAAAATTTGATATTCCATATAACAGGGTAGAGTACATATCTTTTGGTTCCCTGTTAATAACCTTTTTGAAGTAGACTGCAGCATTCTTAAAATCGTTGGTTTTGTAGAACTCAAGAGCCTGGTTGAAATCATCGTTGCTTACAACTTCTGCGGATCTCTGTGTGGCCGGAGGTTCGTAGGTTTTATAGTAACGGCTCATTATTTCATCGCTGGTAAGTTTTTTGCCAGGCAGAAGAAAGAAAATTCCTATTATGATGGCAACCCCTGCCATTGCAGCATATTTCATATAGCTCCTGAACGGATGTGTTTTTTCTGGTGATGACTGACTTCTTTGCCTTTCTATTGCCGACAGTTTGCTTCTGAGCGATACAATGTCTTTGTCTTTAAGGATCTCTTCGGCCTTTTTTCTGAGTTCCACCTCTTTCCTCAGTTTATCATTGCCTTCGAGTTCCTTCTCAAACCAAAGCCTTTCAGCATCGCTCATTTCATTGGCTATGTACCTCTCAATGAAATAAGAGAAATCGATAGTTTTCATAGACATATTTATTTAATTTATATTCATATTCAGTAGCTTACGGGATGGCTGCAATAAACAAACTTCAGTATTTCTTGCTTTTATGCCCGGCTCCTGTAAATAGACCCTTTTACCGGAATTTTAGTCCGGTAATATAAAAATTTCCCAACTTGATCAATAATAAGAATTTTGCTTATTACTGACTAAAAAATATTTCAAAAAAACTCTTAAAAAACTTCAAAGCCCGCTAGTTCCTGATTTCATATTTTTATTGGTGGGTCAGGAGGATTTATAATAGGATCACCATCGCCACCGCGAACGTTAATCATCTCTTCAACCGTAAGTGAATAATCACTTAAAATAGCCAGTGTTGTTTCATTGTTCAGGGTTTTCATAATTCTCTGCATTTAAAATTGATACTAATCAGGGTAATTCAATCTTGACCAATTCCTTTTGCAGTACATGTCACCTGAAGTCATTTTGTGACACGGAAAATTCAGTTTTTTTTATTTTATTTTGTATTACTTCACATAATCAGGTAGTTAGAAATGTAAAAAAATGTTAATTAGCGACAATATTTTCAATATTTAGATTTAAAGTACTTCTATTATCTTTATTTTTGCTCGCAGGACAGAATGGTACCGATGATGATTCGACAGAAGAAGGGGATATTTGTTTTTTTGTTTTTTATTTTCGGATGTCTTATAACTTCACCGCTTATATGCAGAGAAGCGGCTGAAGCAAATGCATCCGGCAGTTCATATTATAGACCTGTTCCCGGAGATGTTATTCAGGATAACTCGGAAATATTCAGCCTCAATGATTCCTTGAAAACTTCTTTGAAACGTGGAGATCTCAGCAGAAGCAGGGTTTTTACTGACAGGATATTAAATATTATCAGGGATGGTAACCTGGATGACAGTACACTTGCAGAATCATATTATTATGTAGGAATATATTACCATTATAAGTTAAGGTTCTTTGAAGCTGTGAGATACCTTTACCAGTCGGTTAGCCTGAAAGAAAAGCTTAAACAGTTTGATGCCTCACTCGACAATGGTTATTATAACCTGGGGGTAGAATATAACCGTATCGGAGATATAAGAAAGCATGAGGAATTTACAACCAAATCGCTTGATTTTGAAAAACAACTTTATGGTGATTCCAGTCCAAAATTAATCGATACTTATTTAAGCCTTATTGCTGCTTGCATTCAGCTTAAGGAATATGACAGAGCCGTTTCATTTTTAAATATTTCACTGAAGATTGCAGCTGAAAACCCAGTGGAGGTGGACCGTAAAAAACTGGCTGACCTATACAGTAATTATGGCGTTGTATATGCCAGGCTGGCAGATTTTACCAAAGCCAAAATTTATTTTGATAAGGCTGAACAGGTATGGAATGAGTATAATCTTAACGAGGATGATAATTATATCAACCTGATTAATAACCTGGCCGTTACATACGGGATGCTTAAATTCTCTGACAAGTCTTCACAATACTATGAAAAAGGAATATCACTGGCAAAGTCGATCGATTCCTTTTCTTCTTACAACTTTGTGAATAGCTATGCAATTATTCTGGCAAAAGAAGGGAAGGTGAACAGGGGGGAAAATATTCTGAAAGAAGCACTTGCAAGAGCTGAAAAAAACCTTGGCGCTGATTCAAGGATATATAATTATGTTGTCAGCTATTATGCAGATTATGAGATGGAATACTGTAATGATTATTCTGCTTCTTATAATGCATACAATACCTGCATGAATTATCTCAAATCACATGGTGAGGACCTCAACCTTAAAACTTCTGTTTATTCAGGTTATGCATTATGCCTTGCACACAAAGGTGAAGCTCCGGATGCGGTTAGCCTTATACAGGGTCTGCTTTATTCGCAGGCTAATGAAGTAAAACAACCGGGAGAATTTGATAATCCTTTGATTGAAAATATAAAACCCGATAAGAATTCATTAAGCTTGTTAAGAACAAAATATCATATTCTTAGTGATATGTATGCAAACACTTCCAGGCAAGGTGTTTTGAAGGCTGCGGCTAATACTGCGGAACTTATAATTGCGGTTCTTGAAAAAGTAAGGATAAACATCAGTGAAGATGAAAGCCGCTTTTTGCTGGGCGACAGATACAGAAGTATTTATCTGAATGCAATTAACGACTTTGACCTTTTGTATGACCAGACCGGTGAAAGACAATACCTTGCTAAAGCATTTGAATATTGCGAGAAAAGTAAGGTTGCAGGATTACTGACCTCTGCAAGGGAGCTTAAAGCTGTACAGCTTCAGATACCTGATGATATAGCAGGATATGAGCAAAGTCTTCAGCAGTATATCAGTCTTTATAATGCTCTTATTGGCCAGGAGAGTTCAAAGGAGAAACCCGATTCAAGTCTGCTTGCTGAGATGAATGATCACCTGCTTGAGAACACAAGGTTGCGAGATTCGCTGATTCAGGTTTTTGAGAAGCGATACCCTGAATACTATGCAATAAAATATGACACCAGGACCGCAGTAATGAATGAAATACCCTCCATTTTTGGTCGAAAGGGGAATTATATTAATTATGTTTTATCCGATTCAATGCTTTATATTTTTGTTGCGAACAGGGAGGTGCAAAAAATTCTTGCCTTCAATGTGGATTCGGTTTTTTTTGACAAGATAAATCAATTCAGAGAACTTTTGAAGATGCCTTCACCATCAGACAATGCTTTGGTAAAGTTTAAAAAGTATCAGTCTGTCGGTCTCGACCTGTACCGGGCACTCATAGAACCGGTGAAGCCTTATCTTATCTCCGACAAAATAATTATATCTCCTGATAATCTTCTTTCATATATACCATTCGAAACGATTCCCGTTTCTGAAGATTCAACACGGAAAGCAGACTATCGTGATCTGCATTACCTTATGGATGATTATGATATCTCGTATACCTATTCGGCAACATTTACAATGGAAATGGGAACGAGACACACCAGTCTGACCAACAGGCTCCTTGCTTTTGCTCCTGTTTATACCAAACCAATAAATATCCAGTCTGTCTTATCGAAAAGGCAGGTTTCCGGAGGAGTTTTGCCTGATCTGCCATATGCCAGGCAGGAAGCAGAATATATTAGCAGGCTCACAGGTGGTAAACTTTACGAAAATACTGATGCAAGGGAAACGGATTTTAAAAAACAGGCCGGGAAATATGATATAATTCATCTTGCCATGCATACACTTATTAATGACAGGGATCCGCTGGAATCCAAACTGATATTCAGCCTTGATCATGATACAATAGATGACGGCTATTTAAATACCTGGGAAGTATACAGTATACCGCTGAAAGCAAAAATGGTTGTCCTTAGTTCCTGTAATACAGGGAATGGCAAATTGTATACAGGTGAGGGTATATTAAGCCTTGCAAGAGGATTCATTTATTCAGGGAGTAAGTCGGTGGTTATGTCAATGTGGGAAATTGAAGATAAATCAGGTACTGAAATTGTTGAAATGTTTTATAAATACCTGAAGGAAGGTTATTCTAAAAGCCTTGCTTTAAAAAAGGCACGTATATCTTACCTTAAGACAGCTGACCAGCTGAGATCCCATCCTTATTTCTGGTCCACACTCATAATTTACGGTGATAATTCACCATTATATACTGCCGGCTCCCTTGTGATTGTAGTTTTATCGTCCCTGGCGGTTCTTGCTGTTGTGCTCTTTTTCTATTTCAGGAAACGAAGATATTCCTGATACTCAGGGTCCTCCTTTACTATTTCAAGCAACGATTCTTTTGAAAGATATTTTTTTCTTCGGGCATAAACTTCGTTTTTCAGATCCATCCGTATTGCAATATCAGTGTAAGAAACTCCTTCTGAATAGAGATTGAGAATTTCCTGTTGATCGGGTTTAAGTTTCTGAAATGCCCTGCTGACAATCTTTTCAAGCATTATCTCAACCGGTTCTTCGCTTTCTTCTTCAGGTGTGTCTGTGTTAATCTCGTACATCCTCTGTTTTTTTCTTAGCTGGGCATTCCATATGTTCCTTGCTATGCCAAAAAAATATCCCTTGAGATCTGAAGTGAGATTGAGTTTGTTATCCTTTATCTGTTTATATAAAACGATAATTGTATCCTGGAAAACATCAGATACATCATCTGCAGACCCGCTGTTTTTAATAACATGATCCCTGACTGATTGCAGGTAGTTATCGTAAAGCCAGTTAAGTATCTTGTCATCCTGCTTTCTAAGTCCTTCAATGATGTTTATATCTGAATACTTCCTGAACAACCTGTTTTGTTTAAAATTTTACTATAGCAAATATACTATTTATGAAGTCCAAAATCATTACCCCGGTATCGCTTGATTGATTTTAAAGGAAACCATTACTTGTCTTATTCAAAATATATATCTTTACTTAGCCGTAAACCTAATTTCTTTACCTGCTGATGCCTTTCCCTTTTGTAAAACAACCTGATGCAATGGATTGCGGACCATCATGTCTGAAGATGGTAGCCGGATATTATGGAAAAAATTTTTCTCTCGAATCTCTAAGGAAAAAATGTTACATTACACGTGAAGGCGTTTCATTTCTGGGATTGTCCGAAGCTGCCGATGCTATCGGTTTTAAAACTGTTGGGGTAAAGATTACCTTTGAAATGCTTCGTGACAATGTTCCTCTTCCATGTATTGTTCACTGGAGACAGAGACATTTTATAGTAGTATATAAGATAAAAAAGGGGAAGATTTGGGTAGCTGATCCCGCTGTCGGACTTATTACGTACTCTGAAGAAGAATTTATAAGAAATTGGGGATCAACAATCTCGGACGGAAAACCGGCTGGATTGGTACTGATCACCGAACCTACCCCGGCTCTTTATGAAAATGCTGATGAACGTGAGAATTCGACCGGTTTCAGGTTTCTTTTTAAATATTTCAGGCTTTACCGAAGGTATGTTTTTCAACTCGTCCTTGGATTATTAATTGGTAGTGGCATTCAACTTGTAATACCCTTCCTTACTCAGTCAATAATTGATATAGGTCTTAATAATAATGATCTTGGCTTTATATACCTGATTCTGTTTGCCCAGCTTGCCCTTGTGATAGGAAGAATGTCGGTCGAATTTATTAGGGGTTGGCTTTTGCTTCATATCGGATCCCGCGTAAATGTTGCTGTCATATCAGGATTTCTTCAAAAACTGATGTCGCTTCCCGTAGCCTTTTTTGATACAAAACTTACCGGTGACATTCTGCAACGAATAGAGGATAACAACAGGATTGAAGAATTTCTGACCTCTGCAAGCCTTAATATTCTATTCTCCTTTTTTAACCTCTTCGTTTTTGGTGTCGTTCTTGCAATTTACAGTTTAAAGATCTTATTGATATTCATTACCGGATCCGTGCTTTATATCCTGTGGGTCTCACTTTTTATGAAGTCAAGGGCGCGTCTTGACCATCAACGATTCAAACAAATGTCTGAATCGGGAAGTAAGCTTATTAACATAGTTAATGGTATGCAGGAGATAAAGCTTACACAGAGTGAATTGAGTATGAGGTGGGATTGGGAAAATTTACAGGCCAGGTTGTTCGGACTAAAGGTGAAAGGACTCAGTATCATTCAGTACCAGTCGGCAGGCGCAACTTTTATAAACGAGGTAACCAATATACTTATAACCGTTGTTGCTGCCACTGCAGTACTAAAAGGGAGTATAACACTTGGTATGATGCTGGCAGTCCAGTTTATTATCGGGCAGCTCAATGTGCCTGTAAGCCAGATAATAGGTTTTTTCAGAATGTCACAGGATGCCAGGATGAGCCTGGGGCGGCTGGCAGAGGTACATCATATGGAAAATGAGGAACCTGACCCGGAAATTAAAGTTAGGAAACTTCCTGAAAACAAAGATATTTATATAAACAACCTTTCTTATCAATACGAAGGGCCGCATTCTCCATTTGCTTTGAAAGATGTGGATCTGTTTATTGAAGAGAACAAAGTTACTGCTATTGTGGGTACAAGCGGAAGCGGGAAAACAACACTGCTAAAACTTCTTCTGGGTTTTTACAAACCTGTTGCTGGAGAGATACTTGTAGGTGATACCCGACTGGAGAATTTAAGTCTTAAAATATGGAGGGAGAAAGTAGGGGCAGTAATGCAGGATGGTTTCCTGTTTCCCTCTTCTATCGCTTCAAATATTGCACCTGGATCAGAAGATATTGATGAGGATAAAATGGTTAAGGCAGTTGAAATTGCAAACATTAAAGGATTCATCGAATCATTACCATTGGGATATAATACAAAAATCGGATCAAATGGACATGGTCTAAGTGAAGGACAAAAGCAAAGATTGCTCATCTCGAGGGTCGTGTATAAAAATCCTGATATAATAATATTTGATGAGGCTACAAATTCATTGGATGCAAACAATGAAAAAGCAATTGTGGAAAACCTTAGAAACTTTTTTGAAGGAAAGACAGTTATTATTGTTGCTCATCGTCTGAGCACAGTAAGAAATGCAGATAAAATTGTTGTTTTGGATAATGGAAGAGTAACAGAAACCGGTAATCATGAATCACTTATCGGTATGAAAGGCGCTTATTTTAACCTTGTTAAAAACCAGCTTGAGCTGGGTAACTGATTTGTTTAATGAAGGAGCAGAAACCTGAAATAATATATTCCGATCCTGTAAAAGAGATAATGGGTAATCCGCCGCGAAAAATAGTGCGATGGGGTACTACATTAATTTTTATTGTTTTCATTCTGTTTGTATTCTTTGCATGGGTAATAAGGTATCCTGACACTATTCCTGCTCCGGTAGAGATCACAACAACAAATCCGCCTGTTCCTCTTGTGTCAAAAATAACTGGGCATATTCAGAATTTGTATGTTCATGAGCGGGAACAAGTATCTGCCGGAGAACTATTAGGAGTAATGGAAACTACAGCATCAGTGGATGAAATAGGACGTCTTAAAGAGACTGTTGACACCGTTGCAAATCCAGGATTACTTGTCTACATGAACCTTCCTTTTTATGCAAACCTTGGTGAACTGCAGTCGTACTATGCTGCTTTCCTTAAAACAGTTTCCGACCTGCGTAACTATGATAAAAATGATTTTTATGGCAGTAAAATTAAATCGACAAAAGCCGAAATAAAGGCTATCAGGGAATATATCAGCAGGCTGATTGTTAAAGAACGGCTGTATGCAGAAAATCAAAAGCTGGAAGCCCGGAAGTACAGTCGCGATTCTTCTCTCTTTGCAGGCAATGTCATACCGCAAAGCCAGCTTGAGGATTCTCATCAGGCTTTGATACGCATAAATATTGATTTGCAGCAGGCAAGGCTTGATCATGCTTCAAAGACGATCGAGCTTACCGAAAAAGAGCAGACTCTCAATGAATATATTATTAATAAAAAGGAAGAAAGAGAAAAGCTTGCTGCACTCATGGCAGAAGCATTCATGAACCTTAAGGCCCGGATAAATATATGGGAAAACAATTATCTACTCATTTCACCTGTTGATGGTACCGTAACATTTACAAAGTTCTGGAGTGTAAATCAGGCAGTGACAAAAGATGAAGCCGTAATTAACATTGTTCCGATTGACCCTGGTGACTATATAGGAAGAATAACACTTCGGATGCAGCGCTCAGGAAAAGTTAAGAAGGGAC
>JBJKPQ010000106.1:0-18750 GCA_046706305.1 Bacteroidales bacterium | reverse complement strand
TCATCCTGAATATAGCGTAGCGGAATGAAGGATCCCCCCGGTGGTGGCAGCAAGCCAATTGATTAATAGTCAGAGTTTGGAGCATTTTTGGTCCGGTACTGGTTTATCATAGAACCTTGCACCGTATTCATACCAATTTGAATAATCTGTATTGATATCTATTCTGTTATGCTGTTTACGGAACAATTTTTAAGAGTAAAAATCAGATATATTTATTTTGATTTGTACCTGAATGGGGAAATCCCTGACGTACCGGTTTCTTTTTAAGACTAACTTATTTTAATGACTCCAAAGGAAGAAAACATAACAGGATATTAGGTGAGAAAATTATAAAAATAATAATCATAAATCGTTCTCCTGATAAAATAGTCAGGGACCCTGACTATTTTACAGGTCTTTCTGGTATATCCTGTATCGTTTAACAACCTGGCAACCAATTCTTTCATATTCATTTCTCATACGGGTATTATCCTCGAGTACAAGATGACTGTCGATAGAATCCATCCGGTGTTTTATACATGACTGAAGCAGTTTAACTCCCATCAGTACATCTATCCCTTTTCCCCTGTATTCTTTTTTTATTCCGCCAAGGAGCATAAGCAATTTTTTCGAACGTTTGGATTCCCTGAGTATTTTGAGAATGCCAAACGGGAAGAGTCTTCCCTTTGCATCTTTGATACCCTTGCTCAGATCAGGCATGCCTATTATGAATCCGGTTAATTCTCCATTAGCTCTCGATACCTTTATAAATTTTGGATCGAGTATGGGCAGGTAGCGGGCTGCCAGGTCGGCTTTCTCCTTGTCGTTAAGCGGAACAAAACCATATATTTCTGAAAAGGTCTCATTCATTAGTTCAAGGACATCAAGGATATAGGGTTTAATCTCTTTTTTTGAATTGAATTCTATTATCTCGTAACCACTGTTATTTTCCATTTTGGAAAGAACTTTTTCATAAACGGGAGGTAAATTCTCCGGTATCTTTCCGAGATAATTAACAAGGTCCACTTTTTTTGTATAGCCTTCATTGTTAATTAGTTCAGGCATATACTCAGAATTGTTGGCTGCTGTCATGAACAGAGGGTATTCGAAACCTTCTATCTGGAATCCCTGAGGATCTTTATCCGAAAACCCCAGGGGACCTACAATTTTTATCATTCCTTGTTCTCTTGCCCAGTTTTCAACACTCTCAAGAAGCTTATGGAAGACCTCCCTGTCATTATAACTTTCCATGAAACAGAACCTTCCATGGTTCTCATTATTGAGTTTATTATATCTCTTGTTAACGATACCCATTATTCTTCCAACAGCTTTATTCCCCCTGTAAGCGAGCAGGAGGATAGCATCTGCATACTGAAATGATTTGTTCTTTTTCCTGTCAAAGAGTTCCCATTCATCCATATAGATGGGAGGAAGCCAGTCAGGTTCATCCTTATGTACTTTTTCGGGCAGGTATATAAATTCCTTCAGGTCCTTTTTTGTAAGAACCTCTTTAATAACTAGTTCCTCCATGCAGTCATTGGTTTTTACGTAATAAGATCGTTATAACTTAGCAAATGGTAAGTCGCTTGTAATATACTATATTTATTTTTATTTCAGCACCAGGTCGAGAATGATAAAAATTGCATAAGCGATACTGGCTATGCCGTTGGTAGTTCCGAAAGCAAGATTTACCCTGCTTATGTCATCATGACTGACAATACTGTGCTGGTAAACCAGGAGAGAGGTAAATATCACTGAACCAGCCCAGTAGAGGATACCTCCTTTAAGTAATAATCCGGATGTAATAACCATTATTACTGTTACTGCATGTACAACCACCGAAATGCCCAGGGCCTTTCTTCGTCCGGCGGAAGATGGGAGGGAATACAGTTTATTCGATTTGTCAAATTCATCATCCTGCAAGGCATAAATGATATCAAAACCACTCACCCATGTAATAACAATAAAAGAAAAAACAAGTGGAACAATATTGAAATGACCTGTGACGGATATATATGCTCCGATAGGGGCAAGACTAAGGCCGAGACCGAGGATGAAATGACAAAGTACGGTAAACCTTTTTGTAAGGCTGTAACCGAGAATAACCATAAGTGCAACAGGTGAAAGGTAAAGGGTAAGCCTGTTGATGAATGCTGTTGTACATATAAACAGTGCTGCATTTATAACGACAAACAGCGTGGCTGATCCGGTTTTTATTTTTCCTGCCGGCAGCTCCCTGTTTTTGGTCCTGGGGTTAATTGCATCTATCTCCCTGTCGGCAATCCTGTTAAAACCCATTGCCGCATTCCTGGCAAACACCATACACAGGACTATAAGCAGGAGCAGTCTCAGGTTTAGAACGGAACTTGTTTGCGTGAGTGCAATCGTATAACCTATAATCGCAAATGGCATTGCAAATACTGTGTGACTGAATTTCACAAGTGAAAAATAGTCCCGAATCTTATTCAATATAGCTGTCATTTCTCAATCAGCTTCCTGTAAATTTCGAAATTCTCATCATCAAACAGCACAAATATAACCTTTTCAGGAAGTTTATTCTGTTTAAGAAACTTTACTGTTTCATTGACAGCAACAGATGCAGCGGCTTCTTTTGGAAACCTGTAAACACCTGTGGAAATGGCGGGGAAAGCTATTGTTTTAAGTTTGTAGTCTCTGGCCAGTTTAAGGCTTTCCCTGTAACAGGAGGCTAACAGGTCAGGTTCATTGTTAATTCCTCCCTGCCATACCGGACCTACAGTGTGTATTACATAGCGGGCTTTAAGGGCATGTCCTCCTGTTATCTTTGCTTCACCTGTAGGGCAGCCATTAAGTCCCCGGCATTCTTCCAGGAGACCGTTACCGGCAGCCCTGTGAATTGCCCCGTCGACACCTCCGCCGCCCAGGAGAGTGCTGTTGGCGGCATTGACAATGGCATCTGTATCGATTTTTGTGATATCTCCTTTGAAAAGCTCTGTCCTGCTTATCTTCATTCTTCTATCTTATTCTGGCATCCAGTTCTTTCTCAAAAGCCCTTATAAAATTGCTCATTATCCTGTCGATATTTTTATCTGTAAGAGTTTTGTATTCGTCGCGCAAGATAAAACTTACAGCATAAGATTTTTTGTTTGTTCCGAGGCTGTCATCCTCATAAACATCGAACAAATTAACATCTCTCAGGATGTTTTTCTCTGTACGGAATGCTATATCTTTTATCTGGCCGAATTTTGTATTTCTGTCTACAAGCAGGGCAAGATCGCGCCTTACCGACGGGTATTTTGGCAATTCGCTGAAGGAAACAGAATTCTTCCCTGCAGTTTTTATAAGAAGATCCCAGTCTATATCACAATAATAAACATCCTGGTTAATATCGAATCTTGCCAGGTAGGACCTTGATATACGTCCGGCTTCGGCAATGACCTTTCCATTAAAATTATAAGTAAGTGATTCGGCAAAATATTTTTTGTCGCTCTCACTGTTTGATAAAGATTCAGGTCTAAGTCCGAGACGCGAAAATATCATTTCAACAACCGACTTAAGGTGAAAGAAATCGGTCGGATTTGCCTTGCTGTTCCAGCTTTTCGGATGAGTATTTCCTGTTAAAAAGACAGACAGTGATGCATTTTCTGAGTAATCATTCACAGATGCCGTATCATTGGACGGTTTGTCAACAAAATAATTATGACCAAACTCGTATAATTTGAGATCGAAATTTTGCCTGTTAATATTCCATACTACAGAGCTGAGTCCACCGTACAAAAGAGATTGTCTCATGGCATTCAGGTCGGAACTCAGGGGATTGGCAAGAAGCACAAGCCTGTTGGTATCAAAGTCGGGATTGTTTTCATAAAAAGAGGATGGATTAAGCGAATTGCACATTATCTCTGCAAATCCGTTTGCGGAGAGCATATCGGAAATGGTATTCACCATTTTTTCCCTGTTGGGTTTTTCCTGGTAAGATAATGTCGAATTTACATGTTCCGTTATCTCCACATTGTTATAGCCATATATCCTTAATATCTCCTCGATAACATCTGCTTCCTTCTTTACATCGACCCTGTAGGTAGGTATTTCGAGAATAAGACCATCTTCTGTTTCATTTAAAATAACTATATCCAGGAGTTCAAGTATTGCGCGGATTGTTTTCTTTTCAATCATTTTTCCTGTGAGCCTGGTAATATTCCTGAAGCTTACTTCAATTTTGGCTTCAGCAACAGGCACAGGGTAGACATCTGTTATATCTGATGATATTTCTCCTCCTGCAAGTTCCTTAATCAGCATAACAGCTCTTTTAAGAGCCCATGGGGCCATGTTTGGATCGGCTCCCCTTTCAAACCTGAAGGATGCATCTGTTTTCAGTGAATGTCTTTTTGATGTTTTCCTGATAGAGACAGGGTTGAAATAAGCACTCTCAAGAAATATATTCTTTGTTGAGTCTGTAATTCCGGATTTTATTCCACCGAATACACCGGCAATACACATTCCCTCCTTTTCGTTACAGATCATAAGGTCCTTTTCGGAAAGTTGCCTTTCAACTGCATCGAGGGTTACAAACTTACTTTTGGGCGGAAGGTTTCTTATAATGACTTTTTTCCCTTCTATCTTGTCTGCATCGAATGAATGCAATGGCTGTCCTACTTCATACTGGACAAAATTAGTAATATCAACAACGTTATTAATAGGGTTAAGACCAACAGCCCTGAGCTTATTCTTAAGCCACTCGGGTGATTCACCTATTTTAACGCCGCTTATTGTAATCCCTGTATAACGAGGGCAATCAACGCTGTTCTCAACAATTATCTCATATGTGTTGTCAGTCCGGTCCGGTTTAAAATTCCCTACAGAAGGTAATACCGCCCTGCTGTTTATTCCTTCATTAATATTAAGATATGCAGCGAGGTCGCGGGCTACACCAAAGTGAGATCCGCTGTCGATCCTGTTGGGCGTCAGTCCTATTTCAAAAACATGGTCTTTTTCTATGCTGAAATAGTCTTTTGCTGGCATGCCCGGTTTTGCATCCTTGTCAAGTACCATTATTCCTTCGTGAGAATTTCCCAGCCCAAGCTCGTCTTCAGCACAGATCATACCTTCAGATATCTCACCCCTGATCTTCGATTTTTTTATTTCAAGTCTCTCTTCACCTTTATAAACTGTGGTACCTGTGGTTGCCACGGGTACTTTCTGCCCGGCAGCAACGTTTGGAGCACCACATACAATTTTTAGAGGCTCACCGGTTCCTATATCAACTGTTGTAACAGATAACTTGTCTGCACCCGGATGTTTACTGCAGGTAAGGACCTCGCCGATTACAACACCTTCAAGTCCTCCTTTCACAGACTCCCATTCCTCCATTGCCTCTATTTCAAGTCCTATTGCTGTCAGTATCGCGGATACTTTTTCAGGTTCGAGATCTATTTTCAGGTAATCCTTAATCCAGTTGTATGAAATCTTCATATCAGGTTTTATGCTTAAAAAGTAAATTAATAAGACTGCAAAAGTAAGGTTTTTTGGAATATTATAGGGATTAAGGATTCGTAAAAAGGAAACAGATAAGTATTACTGTCTCGTCTGGTCGGATACTGTGGAAAACTGAAATCAGGTATATAGCGGATATGTAATAATTGCCTGTGGCATGTTTATTTAATGTTTACATGGCATTACAAGCGTCTGTTTTATTTATCTATATTTGTATCTCAAAAAACATTTTTTATGGTTCCAGAGAAAGAAGATAAGCTAATCCTTCTTACGAATGATGATGGGTTATATGCTGCCGGATTAAGAACCCTTCTTACTGTTATGGAAGAATTTGGTAAGGTTGTTCTTATCTCCACTACAGAGAGTATGTCGGGTATGTCGCAGGCTCTTACAGTTAAAACACCGCTGAGGGTCAAGATACTCGAAGAGAACGACAGGCACAGGATTTATGCATGTAACGGAACCCCTACCGACAGTGTTAAGCTGGCAATCAATCAGTTGCTTGAACGTTCTCCCGACTGGGTTGTATCAGGTATCAACCATGGTTCAAATTCTTCGGTGAGTGTACTTTATTCAGGAACAATGGCAGCTGCAATAGAGGGGTGTCTTTATGGTATTGGCTCTGTAGGGTTCTCACTTAATAATTTCTCTCCCGCCGCGGATTTTTCAGCATGTAAGAAATATATCAGGCTTGTAATGAAGAAGCTTGAAGCCCATCCGCTCCCAAAGGGTATATGTCTGAATGTGAATATACCTGCCTCGGATAAAAAGGACATAAAAGGTATAAGGATCTGCAGACAGGCCAGGGGTAACTGGAAAGAGGAATTTGAGAAACGCAAGGATCCTATGGGGAAAACCTATTACTGGCTTACAGGTTTTTATAATAACCATGAGCCTGAAGCTACTGATACTGACGAATGGGCCCTTGCAAACAATTATGTATCTGTTGTACCCGTTTCTGTAGATATGACAGCCCACTGGTATATACAGGATTTAAAGTCTCAGTTTAAGAAATGAAGTTCAGCGAAAAGTATGATAAACAGTTGACCGGTCTTTTAAGCGGTTTCCTGCTGCCTTTTATCATTGGGTTTATAACATTTTTATTATCAGCACATCAGCAATCTCTTGGTGATTACCTTCACCGCATATATATTTCCGGAATTGTAACTCATGCTGTTAGCCTTTGTGTTTTTCCCAATGTTATAATCTTTCTTATCTTTAATCGTTTTGATATGCTTAAGGCAGCCAGGGGCGTACTGGCAGCCACAATTGTATGGGCAATACTCGTGTTTGCCATAAAGTTTTTACTATGAAGTATTTCATTATAGCAGGCGAACAATCCGGCGATCTTCACGGATCTAACCTGGTCAACGGTCTTTTTAAAGCCGATCCTGATGCGGAAATACTATGCTGGGGAGGCGATCTTATGGAAGGTGCAGGGGCTAAACTGCTTAAACATTATAAAGAAATGGCTTTCATGGGGTTTGTTGCCGTATTGAAGAACCTGGGAACCATAAGTAAGAATATTCAACTCTGTAAGAATCATATAACATTATTTAAGCCTGATGTTGTGATCCTTATTGATTATCCGGGCTTTAATCTCAGGATTGCGGAATTTGTTCACAAAGCGGGAATCAAAACATTCTATTACATATCTCCCAAACTGTGGGCCTGGAATGAAAAAAGAGTAAAAAAGATAAAGGCCTTTGTAGACAGAATGTTTATAATTTTCCCTTTTGAGGTTGGTTTTTATGCAAAACATGGTATTGCCGTTGAATACTATGGTAATCCTCTTGTCGATGCCACTGAACAAAGAATATCTTCTTTCTCTTCACCCAGCAGAATGAAAGAGAGCCTTGGTCTTAACCAGCGGCCTGTAATTGCCCTCCTGGCTGGAAGCCGTCGTCATGAAATTGAGCATGTACTTCCGTTAATGCTTAAAGTTATGGATTCTTTCCCCGGTTATCAGTTTGTAATTGCCGGGGTAAAAAATATACCTGATAATGTTTACTATAATATTACAGGGGATCTTCCTGTTAAGCTTATTAAGGAAAAAACTTACGATATTTTATATGTGTGTGATGCTGCACTTGTCACTTCCGGGACTGCCACTCTTGAGGCAGCTCTTCACGGAACTCCCCAGGTTGTCTGTTACAAAGGTGATTTCCTTTCAATGATAATTGGTTGGATTGTGATAAAGGTCAAATATATTTCACTGGTAAACCTTATTATGGATGAGGAGGTTGTTAAAGAACTTGTTCAGTATGATCTCACAGAGAAAAAACTGCTTCCTGAATTAAAGGCTGTCCTTCCCGGTGGTGATAAAAGAGATAAGATGCTGGCTGATTATGAAAGGCTGAAAGTAAAACTGGGTCCTGCCGGCGCTTCCGGCAGAATAGCAGGTAAAATGGTGGAGGAGCTTAAGAAATATAATAACTGACAGTGCCTGTTGTAAATGAATCCTGATGGAGGTGATGAAAGAGATTTATTTCACACCCTTTTAATAAGTGGTTAAAAATGCCTGCAAAATACCTGCTGATAACCATATTGTTACTTCTGAATGTCACCGTCTGCCGGGCACAGGTGAAAATAAGACTTTTTGCCGCTAATCTGCCCCAGACAGCTGTGCTGACTGTCAGACAGGGACAATATACCATAAAGACATCGGAAAACAGTCAGTCCATACTTCTTGCTTTTAATAAACCTGTGGTTATTACACGTTTTAAAGGTAAGATAGCTGTCAAAATAAAAGATGTTCAGGGATTTGTTTGCGATTCGCTGCTATTGACCGGAATATCGGGGAATGATATGTTCTCTCTGAGAGTACCAGGGGCAGGCCCTGAAGGCAAAAACTATAAAGGGGATCTGACATGCTATTCTGATATGTCTTCATTAATTATTTTGAATAGCTCTGATATAGAAGATTATATATGCGGAGTTGTTGAAACAGAAGGTGGAACAGGGAGGAATCCGGAATACTTTAAAACACAGGCAATACTCGTGCGTACTTACCTTTTCAGGAATTTTAACAAGCATTTTGCTGATAACTATAATGTATGTGATAATACACATTGCCAGGCCTTTAATGGTGTGTCGTCGAATCCTGATATTGAAGAAGCAGTGGCTCAGACAAAAGGTTTGGTTATAGTTGATAAGGACAGTTCTCTAATTGTTGCGGCCTTTCATTCTAATTGTGGCGGAGAGACCAGTTCTTCCGAGGATGCCTGGCTCAAGGATGAACCTTACCTTGTAAAGGTTAAGGATCCGTTTTGCCGTACCTCGAGAAATGCTGTATGGGAAAGAAAGATTGGCCTGCAGGATTGGGCCGACATGCTCGAAAGGGCAGGATATTCCGGGAAAACAGGCGACCCGTCTGTCTTTGCATTTGAACAGAATAGGAGATTGCCAGATTATTTATGCGGTTCATTTAAAATGCCTTTACGTAGTATCAGGGATGCATTCAAACTACGTTCTACTTTTTTTTCTGTCTATGCTGATAAAGATTCCCTGGTTCTTAAAGGCAAAGGATATGGCCACGGTGTGGGTTTATGCCAGGAAGGAGCAATGGCTATGGCACATAAGGGATACAGCTATAAACAGATTATTGATTTTTATTATAAGGGAGTAATTATTACAGATATAAAAAATGCGGTAATTTTACCCGACGATTTCATACCTGTTTCATTTCGGGGCAAAAGGGATGAAAATCCCGGTTCCGGGAAGCCGGTGGAGCCTGTTCCGGCTCACAGGGGCACTGTAATGCACATGCCGTAGCCGGGAATACATATTGAAAAATATAAAAGCAATTGGATCATGTTCGCGATATTCAGAAAAGAGATTAGTGGATTTTTCAGTAGCCTGACCGGTTATATAGTGATTATCGTGTTTTTGCTTGTTAATAGTCTGTTTATGTGGGTGTTCCCCGGAGAATGGAATATTTTCGATAACAACTATGCCAGTCTGAACACATTGTTTTATCTCTCTCCCTGGCTATTTCTTTTTCTTGTTCCTGCTGTAACAATGCGGATGATAGCTGAAGAAAAAAGGCTGGGGACAATAGAACTGATTTACTCCAGGCCTGTTACCGAACGTGGACTGATTTATGGTAAATACCTGGCATCCGTTTGTCTTGTCCTCTTATCATTATTGCCCGGAATTATTTATTATATCTCTGTATATTACCTGGGAGCCGTTCCGGGAAACCTCGATAAGGGCGGTACCCTCGGGGCTTTTATAGGTTTGTTTTTTCTGGCTTCTGTTTATGCTTCAGCCGGTATTTTTGCATCTTCACTTACTGATAACCAGGTTGTTGCTTTTATACTTGCTGTCCTGATATGTTTTATTATGTATATCGGTTTTGATTCATTTGCCTATTTACCCGGACTTAAGAAAGTTGATGAATTGGTGATAGGCCTGGGAATAAATGAGCACTATAAATCAATAAGCAGGGGAGTCCTGGATGTCAGGGATGCAATTTATTTTTTTGCTGTGGTGGCTATATTCAATGAAGCAACCCGGCTGGTCCTGTTATCACGTAAATGGAAGAAAAGGAGCTGAAAATGCCGGACAAAGAAGTAAATAACAATATCAGGTTAAAGAGTTGGATGCAGTTTGTTATATCTGTGGCTGCAATAATAATTATCGCTGTTGCCGGGTCTCTGCTGAGGATAAGATTTGATCTTACACAGGATAAAAGATACACTCTGTCAGAACCGACAAAAAAAATTCTTTCAGGTCTGAGAAATGACTTTTTCGTACAGGTTTACCTCGATGGTGATATCCCAATACCTTTGAAAAGACTTAAAAGATCAGTGAGGGAGATGCTTGATGAGTTCAGGATAGCATCACGAAAAAAAATTGATTATGAATTTATTAATCCTGCTGAAGGAGGTACGGAAAAACAGCGAAACGCAAGGTACCAGGATCTTGTTAACAAGGGTCTCACACCGATTAATATCCAGTCGGGTGATACTGAGGGAGGTTCATCACAGAAAATTGTTTTTCCGGGGATGATAATAAACTATAACGGGGCAGAAGTACCGGTTAATTTTCTGAAAAACAATCCTGCCTTATCTGGTGAAGAGAATATACTTCATTCTACAGAGGGACTGGAATATGAACTGATTCAGACTATAGCCACCTTAAGCTCAGATACTGTCTATAAAGTCGCTTTCCTGGAGGGACAGGGGGAAATACCTGAAATAGGAACAGCCGATATCACCCTTAGTCTTTCCAGATTTTTTACAATCGACAGGGGAAAGACAGGTGGTAAAACAGGAATCCTTGACAATTATGCTGCCGTTGTCGTTGCCGGCCCGGAAAAAGAATTTTCAGAAGCTGATAAACTTGTTCTCGATCAGTATATTATGAATGGAGGAAAAGTTTTATGGCTCCTTGATGAGGTTTCTGTTAGTGCCGACAGCCTGGTTTATGGCAGTACTGTCGGACTATTCAGACCTCTGAACCTGGAGGATCAGCTGTTCAGGTACGGAGCAAGGGTAAATCCTGTTGTTGTACAGGATCTGGACTGTGACATTATAAGGTTGAAAATAGAAGGTCCTTCAGGCCAGCAGCAATATGTTCCTGCACCCTGGATTTATTATCCTCTTCTTCATCCGTCTCCTCTAAACCCGATAACGAGGAATATCAATAAGGTACTGGGCAGGTTTGTGAATACAATTGATACCGTCGGACTCGACCCTTCGGTACATAAAACAATTCTACTGACAACATCCCAATTCAGCCGTACAGTTTCTCCGCCCATGCTGATCAGCCTGAAGGAAGCAGGAGAAGCACCTGATCAACGTTTATATAATAAATCAGATCTTCCTGTTTCAGTGCTGCTTCAGGGAATCTTTACTTCCGCTTTTAAAAACAGGATGCTAAGTGCTATTACCGGTGAGAAGAATTTGAAAATAAGGACAGAAAGTAAAAATACCAGGATGATTGTTGTGGCTGATGGTGATATAATCAGAAATGATGTAAGAAGGGTGGGGCTTAATGAAACTCCACTGACACTTGGCCAGGATAAATATACCGGGCAGATATTCGGTAATACCGACTTCATAGTTAATTGCCTTAATTATCTTGTTGATGACCATGGGATAATGGAACTTCGATCGAGGGAGCTGAAAATGCGTCTTCTGAACCCTGCCATTGTGAAGACTGAAAAACTAAAATACCAGATGATCAATACAGCCGGACCTGTTCTGATAGTAATTATTGCAGGTCTTGTTTACAGTTATTTCAGGAAAAGGAAATATACAATTTTCTGATTATGAACAAAAAACTCTTTTGGGGAACCATTCTGACACTCGCATGCGGACTGGCACTTATTTTTATCACCAGGAGCCGTACTCCATTCGGTAAAGGAAACAATTCGTTTGCTTCCAAACCCGACGATGAGATTACAACAGTTGAATTTTCGCGGGGCAAAGACAGGTTATCTCTCAACAAAAAGGGTAATGAATGGTTACTTGATGATAGTAAGGAAACAAGAAGATCTGCTGTCTTATTTCTGCTGAGCATACTCCGGGAAATGCAAATCAAATCTCCTGTTTCACCTGAAATGTTCAGCAGGGAAATAACTTCTGAAGGAATCGAACCTGTTAAAGTTAAAGTCTATGAGGAAAGACATCTGTTGAAATCCTTCCTGGTTTACAGAACTGGATCAAATATCTATGGTAATATAATGAAGATGAAGGGGAGATCAAAACCTTTTATAGTATATATGCCAGGTTTTGAGGGCAATATAGGGTCGGTGTTTACTCTTAACAAACTGTACTGGCAGCCATACACTGTATTTAACCTTTTACCTTCGGAAATAGCATCTGTAAAATTTGAAAATGTAAATGATGAGGATGATTCATTTACTATCATTAACAAAGGGAATTACTTCACCCTGGCTGATAACAAGGGAAAACTGACTGGATGGGACACTGCACGGGTGAAACGCTACCTTACTTACTTTGTGAGGATACCTTTCGAATCGTGGGATTTCGAATCGGGGACAGCCGACATGAATGCAGTCAAAGACCACCAACCACTTTACAGGATAAGTGTTGCCACCGTTACAGGTAATAACATTGTACTTACTCTCTGGGAGAAATGGAAAACAAAAGATGGGCAAAGGATACCTGACAGTGACAGGATGCTGGGACGGACAGAAAATACCAACGAGTTGTTTATCATAAGGTATTTCGATATAGACCCCCTTATCAAGAAGAAATCGTATTTCTATCCTGAATAAAATTAATTTGAGGTAATATTTTTTTTTTGTAATATTGGTAATTAAGAATTTAGAAGTGAGTAAGATTCAATGCACTCATTTTTACTTAAATAATATTACTTAGCTAATCAATAACACAACTTAAAAAGAAACAAATATGAAATTTGTCGTATCCAGCTCGGAACTTCTGGGTCATCTGCAGGCAATAAGCAGGGTAATCAGTTCGAAGAATACTCTTCCTATACTTGATAATTTTCTTTTCAGGTTATCAGGTAATGATCTTGAAATAACAGCCTCAGATCTTGAATCGACGCTTATAACACATATGAAGCTTGAAAACACTGAGGGGGATGGTCTGATTGCACTTCCTGCCAGGATCCTTCTTGATACACTTAAAGAGTTTTCTGTACAGCCTCTTACTTTTGATATAAATACAGAGACTATGGCTGTTGTAATAAGCTCCGAGAATGGAAAGTTCAATGTTGTTGGCCAGAATGGTATTGATTTTCCTGCCCTTCCGGCTATTAAAAGTGAAAAGAAATTTGAATTTTCAATAAATGCTGATGTCTTGCTGGCCGGGATTTCCAAAACCCTGTTTGCCACGGCTGACGATGAGCTCAGACCTGTTATGGGAGGAATTTTTGTTGAAGCCGCAACAGATAAAATCACGTTTGTTGCTTCCGATGCCCATAAACTGGTAAGGTACCAGCGTACAGACGCACATGCCGACGATGTAGCTTCATTTATCCTTCCAAAAAAACCTGCCTCTCTACTAAAAAATATACTTCCCAGAGAAGAAGGTGCTGTTACAATAGAGTTCGATGATAAGAATGCCTTCTTTAACCTCAGCGATTATAAAGTCGTATGCAGGCTTGTTGAAGGAAACTACCCTAATTATAATTCTGTTATACCGAGAAATAACCCGCGGAAGATTACTGTTGACAGGGTAGAATTCTATAATACCCTCAAGCGTGTATCTGTCTTTTCGAACCAGGCCAGTAACCTTGTAAAATTACAGCTTAAAGGAAACCAGATAACTGTTTCAGCACAGGATATTGATTTCTCAATCTCTGCATATGAGAGAATTAAGTGTCTTTACGAAGGAGAAGAGATTGAAATTGGTTTTAAATCGGTCTTTTTACTGGAGATACTTGCCAATATAGCTTCACAGGATGTTATGGTTGAGCTGGCAGATCCTACAAGGGCGGGTCTTTTCCTCCCGGCTGTAACTGAGAATGAATCGGAAGATCTTCTGATGCTTCTTATGCCAATGATGATAAACGCCTGATATTTTGGATCTTAAATTAAAACGCCCGATAGCCTTCCTCGATCTCGAGACCACAGGAATTAATGTAACAAACGACAGGATAATAGAACTGTCTGTACTAAAGATTAGTCCCAACGGTAAGGAGGAGTGGATGACATCCCGGGTAAATCCGGGTATACCGATACCTGAGAAATCAACTGCCATTCATGGAATACGTGATGAAGATGTAGCAAACTCACCTTCTTTCAAAGAGATTGCACGTAACCTGGCTTCTTTCCTGGAAGGATGTGATCTGGCGGGTTATAATGCAATCAAGTTTGATATTCCATTGCTGGCTGAAGAGTTTCTCAGGGCTGACACAGATTTTACTTTCAACAGGAGAAAGTACATAGATGTCCAGGTTATCTTTCATAAGAAGGAACAGCGGACACTTTCAGCTGCTTATCAGTTCTACTGCAACAGGGAGCTTGAAGATGCACACAGTTCAAAAGCTGACACCCAGGCAACGTTTGAAGTGCTGAAATCCCAGCTGGACAGGTATGTCGACCTGGAAAATGATGTTGATAAACTGGCGGAGTTCAGCTCATTCAACACAAATGTGGATTTTGCCGGCAGGATAATTCTTGACGAGAATGGTTTGGAGGTTTTTAATTTTGGCAAATACAAGGGTAAACCTGTCGAGACTGTTTTCAGTGAAGATCCGGCATATTACTCATGGATGATGAATTCGGAATTTCCCCTTTATACGAAAAAGGTGCTTACAGAGATTAAACTGCGATCATTCGGAAAAAACCACTGATTTTATGAAGATTATCTGTATAGGACTTAACTACAGGAGGCATGCATTGGAACTGGGTTGGGCAATTCCTGACGAACCGGTGGTCTTCCTGAAGCCCGATTCTTCGCTTCTTAAGAAGAATAAACCTTTTTTCCTTCCGGATTTTTCGGAAGATATCCATTACGAGGTGGAAGTGGTGATTAAGATAAGCAAACTGGGTAAGGGTATATCTGCAAAATTCGCTTCTCGTTATTATGATGAACTTACCCTGGGCATAGACATAACTGCCCGTGATTTACAGGGACGTCTGGCTAAAGCCGGATTACCATGGGAACTGTCAAAATGTTTCGACGGCGCAGCTCCTGTCGGGTCATTTGTTCCTGTGAGTAGTGCAGGTAATGTAGATAATCTGGACTTCAGGCTTGAAATAAATAATAAGATCGTTCAGCAGGGAAATACATCTGATATGATCTTTAAAATTGATGAAATAGTGGAATATGTTTCACGCTATTTTACCCTAAAAACAGGAGATCTGATATTTACCGGAACACCACCTGGAGTAGGTCCTCTGAAAATAAATGATAATCTTGTGGCCTATCTTGGTGATAAACCGCTGCTCGATTTTAAAATAAAGTAACCTTCCCCGGGTGGCAGGTGGAAGGAATACCGCAAAAACCAGATTTTATACTTGCTTTTGGTCAATTCAACAGGTGTCAGTTAAACCAATATGACAACTTAAGTACAAGCCCCCTGTTTTTTATCATGTTATCACCGGGGAATGAGTTCTGTGTATAGACAATAAACAGGTCGGATACAGGAGCGAATCGCCACTGAAACCTGAGGTTAACATTAATGTTGTCAATCTGGTTATTATACTGTAGCAGGCTTGTAAAAAATAATTTGTTCGTGAATGTGAAATCGAGCCTCGGACCAATAAGAACATAATCACCACTTTTATATGGTGAAGGTAGTTCAAGCTTGTTGTATGATGAAACTATAGCAAGGCTGCCATATGGCTGAACACGGTAATTAATTTCACCGTTCACAACAAACCTTGTACCGTTATAAAAACCTCCGTATCTGGTTCCAAGCGTAAAATTAAATAATTTCCTGAGATCAGATGAGTAAGTTATTCCACCTTCCTGCCAGTGGAAGTTTTCATTGGCCGAGAGTGGCACTCCGCCTGTATGTGTGGGATCAAAAGGCTCAAGAAGTTTTATGAAGGTGTCCATTCCGTCTATCTTGAGAGTACTTTTGTTAAGCCATTCAAACTGGTAGTAAAGCTGTGTCACCCTGTCGGTTAAATTCATCGATGGATCAAGGAACATATCAAATTTTGCTCCGGGGCCATGATTGGCAAGTTTGCTGGAAGCAGGATAGAACTTATACTGGAGAGAGGGATTGAGTTCATAATAACCTGAACGCCTTATATATCCTACTTCTGCCAGGTAGTCGGATCCGACCCATGACTGGTCGAGGTTGGCTACAAGGTGCTGGGAGGAATACCTTATATTCGCAGCCATTGCCGATGCCTTGGAGCTTGCTCCCGGGTAGAATGCCTGGTGATAGAATGCCTTACCTGTCCATTTATTACCCTCACTTGCAAGGTTGTATTCAAGTCCTGCAACCCTGTTGTACCTGTACATCCCTGCTGCCGAGTCTGTTATTGATGTTGTTACATCCTTGTTTACCATGAAAGCGGTTATGTTTGAGTGACTGAAAACCTGGCGCTGAAGTGCTGCAACCGCAAAATTATCAGCAGGTATATTGCCCTTTTCACCTGTCTGTATGTCCATTACTCCTATACGCCAGTTATTGCCTATCTTACCACTTAATCTTGCCCCGGCCTGAACAGGGCTCGTAAGTCCAATTCGACGGGAGAAAAATGGTCTCAGGTTATCGGTACCCAACTGGGCAAACAGGTCACTGTTTTCCAGGTAGAATTGTCTTTTTTCAGGGAAGAACAACTCAAACCTGTCGAGGTTTGTAACCTGTTGATCTACCTCAACCTGTGAATAATCAGGATGAACAGTAAGGTCAAGATTCATCGATGTTGAAAGTATTACCTTTGCATCTACTCCGGCACTTGCTGAGTTCCTGAAGCCTTCACCCGCCTCTTTATTCTGAACTGTTTTGCCTGATATGTAAGGGATTAGAGAGAACCTTGGGCCTGATCCAGGCAAGGGTTTATCCCATACCAAAGATCCTGTATAAGCCAGTGTGGCTGTTGCAAACTGTCTTGGCATAGGCGCCCAGCTCGATTTTTCGCCGGTCTTAAGATCGTACCTGCTGAAGTTTATGCCCCATTCGGGTTCTCCTCCGTTATATCTGATACTGCGAAAGGGTATGGCAAACTCAGCAACCCAGCGGTCGTCATAGCTCTTAACTGCCGATCTCCATTTGATGTCCCAGTCGAGGTTGACAGTACCTCCATTCGACTGAACCCCGTCCCATTGGGCACCGGCGGCAGAGACTCCAAAAGCAAAACCATTGGTCTGGTCATTAAAGGTGTCCATAAAGACAATGAAATTATCGTTTTTAAGAAAAGAGAAATCTCTCCTTAAGGACTCTACCGGTCTTTTCCCAGGTGTCGGATCGTAACATACTATACCTACATACAGTGTTGTTGGAGAGTATGTAACCTTTACCGCGGTCTGAGCAACAGCCAGTCCTGTATCTATGGGCAAAACCCTCTGGAAATTTGTTGCTATCTGGGCATTTTGCCATGCGGGTTCATCCAGAACGCCATCCACAGTGATTGGACCGGTGGCTTCCTCTATATGTATGCGGTATTTATCCCTGTTGATCCCTTTTGTTTGTCCAAAAAGTACTGAGTTAAATATAAATATAAAAGCTGTACTGATTAATAAATATTGTTTGCGCATCGGTTTTATGGAATTTTGGCCTAAAGTATAAAAATGATCTTTATAATATACCTGACTGATATTAAAAAATCTTAAACGGTTACGTATTTCTTAATATCCGTAAACAGAAGCCATATTATGATTTATTGTTATAATTTTACGATATAAAAACTTTATTTTATGATTATCGACATTAGCCCTGATGCGGAAGAACTTGGCATAAGGGCAGCAAGGCTGGTCTCGGAATTGCTGAATGAGGTATTATCAAGGAACAACGAAGCAAGAATGGTCCTTTCAACAGGAAATTCTCAGTTTACTACTCTTAAATACCTGCTAGTTAAGGATATTGACTGGAGCAGGGTTGAAATATTTCATCTCGATGAGTACATCGGTTTACCTGTTACTCACAAAGCAAGTTTCAGAAAGTATCTTCATGAACGTTTCATTGATCATATTCCTGTTAAGGAATTCTTTGGTATTGATGTTGAAGAAGGTGCGGAACAGGTTATTAAGAAACTGACTGCCAGGATGGATGAGAAACCGGTCGATATTGGTCTTATAGGGATAGGAGTAAACGGGCATATTGCCTTCAATGATCCGCCTGCCAATTTCAACACTCGTTTATCTTACAAAATTGTTCACCTTGATGACCGGTGCAGGCAGCAGCAGGTTGATGAAGGTTGGTTTGACAGAATTGAGGATGTCCCTGAATCAGCCGTGTCTATGACTCCATGGCGGATTATGCAATGTAAAACGATTATTTCTGCTGTGCCATATGCGGTAAAAGCAGAAAGCATCAAAAATACATTGTCCCGTCCCACTTCTGAAATGGTCCCGGCTACCATACTCAAGCAGCATCCCCATTTCCATCTGTTTATCGACAGGGAATCGGCATCCGGCATAATAAGGTTATAATGAATCTGAATGAATTTGTTGGATCTGTATGAAAAAACTTCTTATTACCGAGGCTGAACATTACCTTACAGGAAAGATTGTGAGGGTTGAAGCAGAGGATGGCATAATCATATCTGTAAATGAAACATCGCAGGAATCTCGAAAAGGTAAGAAGGTTTTTATCGCTCCCGGCCTGATAGATGACCAGGTAAACGGGTTTGCGGGTGTTGATTTCTCGGGAAGCAGTCTGTCATCAGACGATGTATAC
>JBJKPQ010000105.1:0-7286 GCA_046706305.1 Bacteroidales bacterium | reverse complement strand
TTGACAAATTTGGCCTAATTTAGTAAGAAACGACCCTTTGATCCTTTTGGCCTTGCCTGTTGTCATAAAAAATGTCCTTGTAGCAAATCCTTCTCTTTTTGCCATAATCACTGTCGTTTATGTGCTTGCATCTGTTTACCTGTATTACCTGGTTCGCAGCAGTAATATGATTGCCGGAATTGTTTACAGCAAAAAAGCTGATAATTTGTATGTCTTTTTCCTGGTCAAAATAGCAGGTATGACCCTTTTCGGTATTATACCCTTACTCGTTCTAGCCTCATACCCGGGCATTGAGTCCATTCAGGGTTTACTTAACCCCGGATTATCAGGGCAATACTGGTACATTCTTCCGGTAGTTTTCCTGATCATCTCATTATTATCATTTTTCAGTTCCAGAAAAACGAACAGTAACCGGCATGCAGATAAAGACAAAACCCCGGCCTCCGGTAACCTCCTTGTTTCAGTCAGCGGATGGTTATTGTATATCCTGGGATATGAATTCTTATTCAGGGGAATATTATGGTTTGCCTGCTATGCGGCATTTGGTTTCTGGATCGCCTTTGCAATTAATATTATTCTGTACGCGTCAGCCCATCTCGACCAGGGTCGTTTTATGACAGTCGGGGCAATACCCTTCGGCGCTCTTTTGTGTTTTATTACTTTCCTGACAGGTTCTTTCCTGTTTGCTTTTCTAATACACAGCTGGCTTGCGGTGAACAACCTGATGTTCCCTGTTTATTCCGGCACTGATCCTGATCCGGAAATGAAGAGGGCTGAATCATGAAAATATTTATGACCGGCGCTACAGGATTTATAGGGCGTAACCTTGCCTTAAGACTCGTGACTGAGAATCATCAGCTTATGGTTCTGCTGCGCGATCGCAGCAAAGGCAGTGAATTCATGCAAATGGGAGCAGGTGTGGCATATGGTAGCCTGTCGGATAAAGATATTCTTTGTGATGCAATGAATGAATGCGACATTGTTTTTCACCTTGCAGCCTATACTAAGCCAGCTTCAAAAGATCCTCTTCTCCCTTACAGAATTAATGTAGAAGGTACAATTAATGTTCTTGAAGCAGCCAGGGAGAAATCGGTTAGGAAGGTAATAATCACTTCGACTGCCGGGACGCTGGGTTATTCGGAGGATGGGAAAGTCATTGATGAAAAGGTTAATACGGATACTGATTACCATACTGAGTATGAAAGGACAAAGGCAGAGGCAGAAAATATGGCAATTAAGTACAATTCTGACTCCATGGAGGTGGTGGTTTTAAATCCAACGCGTGTTTTTGGTCCTGGAAAAATATCACTCAGCAATTCTGTAACCAGGATCATCAGTCTGTATGGAAAAGGATTATGGAGGATATTGCCCGGAAATGGAGATACTGTGGCAAATTATGTGTATATTGAAGATGTCGTTAACGGCCATATCCTGGCAGCTGTTAAAGGTACAGGAGGTGAAAGGTATATACTTGGAGGTGAAAATATCTCTTATCGCGAATTTTTTAATGTACTTGGGGATATTTATAAAAGGAAGCGCAAGTTAGTCACTTTGAACGAATCAGTTTTAAAATGGATTGTGAAAATGGCCGGAATGTGGTCCCGTATATCAGGCAGACCCGTTTTTATTACTAATGCCTGGGTGGATAAATATCTTCAGAATTCAGTCATCTCAAGCAGAAAGGCAAGCGATATTCTTGGATACAAAATAACTCCATTTCATGAAGGGGCAGAAAAGACAGTTCAATGGTTAAAATCTCAAAGATAATCTCATGGCTGACGAATTATTTGCGCTTGTAACAGGAGCCGGTAAAGGAATCGGCAGAGAAATTGCCACTGCACTTGCAGTTAGGGGACATAATCTCATATTGAGTTCTTTGCCGGGGGAAAACCTCGATATGTTATGTTCGGTACTTAGTGAAAAATATGGTATTAAAACTCATTATTTTGAGGTCGACCTGGCTAAAAACAATGGTCCCGAACTACTCTACATGAAAACAGTAGAGAATGGTCTGAAGGTAAATATTCTTGTAAATAATGCAGGAGTTGGAATTGAAGGTCCGGTGGAGACTTATTCACGGGAAATAATCGACTCTATGATCTTATTAAATATCAGGGCTCTTACTCTTCTGACATTTTATTTTACTCCCGAACTGAAGAAGAGACCATCCTACCTTTTAAATATAAGCAGTTTCGGTTGCTACACACCAACCGCCTATAAAACAGTATATCTTGCTACCAAATCATACATATATTACCTTACAAGGGCCCTGGGATCAGAGTTTAAAGGTACAAGTGTCAGAACATGTTTATTAATTCCGAGTGCCGTACGTACAAATGAACTTACAATAAAAAGAATTGACAGGGCAGGATGGCTGGCGCGCGCATCAGTACTGGACCCGGAGGATGTAGCTTCAAAAGTTCTGAATGATATGTTCAAGGGCAGAAAAGTTGTAATTCCGGGCAGAATCAACAGGTTTATTTTCGGCATATCAGCTTTGGTGCCCGAAGGAATAATCATAGCGGCCGTAAGGAACCTGTTCCGGTCAGAAAAGGCACTTTGAAGGATTTTAATTCATTTATAAAATATAAGGCTGCATTTCTTATCAGGTAAATATCTGTTAAACAATGATCTGGATAGACAGGTCCCGTGAGAAAGAGAAATTCTGAGAAAATTATTTTAGTTACAGCTTATAAGGGATTGTGGCAGATGTAAATGATGCTGATTTTGAACCATATGCGGTGTGGGTTGTTATAAAATTTATAACTTAATTCTTACCGCCATGAAAAGAACTGTCGTCCTGATAGCTATATCTCTTTTATTAATTACCTGCAATAAAAACAATAATCAGCCCGGGCCGTCGAGCTTTGCCGAGGTTATTAACTCGGGTGGTGATACTGAGGCTGCAGTCAAGAGCTCCAGCGTTGTCAGCGAGCAAAGTGATCAACAGGTTATAAATGGAGAGGTTTGGACCTGTACAACAAAAACCTATGATGCCATGGCCCCGGGCGGTGGCGACAAAGGTTTCCCGCTTTTTAACCCGAATGCCTCGGTTATATATCCCGGGAGCCTTCTGCAGGGTAATTCACTTAAAAAGGCAACTCCCGATGTAATCGCTGTTGACAGGGCAGGGGGAACCGTTTCGTACGACCTGAATAACGGGAATACTTCATCCAGCTTCACTGTCGACAAGGTGGCAAAAAGTACAATCCAGAATGCCATGAATCATATTATAGCCAGTGCACCACCCGACCTTCCTGCTAATTTCGTGTTTAATTACAGCCAGGTACAGAGTGAAAAAGCACTGGCTTTGCAGCTTGGTGTTGATTATGAATCTGCTTTTGCTGATATAAGTTCAGATTTTAGTTTCAGCTCTGATACCAAATCCAATAAAATACTTGTCAGGTTAAGTCAGAGTTTTTATACAATGAGCTTTGATATCCCAACTAATCTCGACGGTTTGTTTGCTCCAAGCGTTACACCTTCGGACCTTGCAAAGTATGTACAGCCCGGGAACCCGGCTGTTTACATTTCCGATGTTACTTACGGAAGAATATATTATATGCTGATAGAATCCACATCTTCCTATACAGATATGGAAGCTGAAATAAATGCCTCTTTTAACGGTGTTGTTAACAGTGCTGATGTTGATATCTCCGGCAATTCGCTTTCAAAACTGGATAATCTTAAAATAAAAGTACTTGCCTTTGGTGGCGATGCAAGCACTACGCTTCTGACAGTCGGAAAGACTGACCTGAACCAGCTTGTTACTCTTCTGGCAGAAAGCACGTCCATATCAAGCGGCCTGCCCATTAGTTATGTTGTAAGAAGTGTTGAGTCAAACCAGATAGTAAGCGTGCAGTTAGCTACAAAATATGATGTAACCAAATGTGAACCTAACCCTCCGGGTGGGGAACCTCCTTATACCTTCAGGTGGAAAGGCCAGGTTATTTCCAGGATGGGACCTGTGGGTGCCGCATATGCTATTAATGGTACAGAATTTATTTTAATAGATATGTCCGGTACTAAGTTCATGCACAGCACTGTCGACACACTGATGGGGCCGTATCCTGTCGATCAGCTTGCCACCGGTGGCTCAGCTCCCTTTGATATTGGCGCGGCATGCAATATTGACGGCAACACCGAGACGGAACCATGGATAATGATTATGGATGTTACGGGAAGTGAATACTCATATATAACCGGCTCGGGACAGTGGAGTACGAATAATCCCCAGCCTATATCCGATCTGGCAAACGGGAGTAATCCCTTCGGTCTTAACGGGATAGGTGCAATGTTGTTCAGAGATGTCTCATCAACGGGAACCTTAAGCAGGTATATGATTAATAAGGATGGAACCCTGTTTGCAATATATCATAATGATGGGGGAGGTTACTTTGAATCTGTATATAATATAGACACATGGGCCGGTGGTGGTCTTCCCTTCGATGTTAAGAAAGTGGGAGCAGGAGTTGGATTCTCAATAGGACAGAAACAATACTATATGCTGTTTAATTATACAGGTACACAATATTGTATCTCCGGTGATGTATATGGTACCGGAAAGAATGAATTTATAGGACCGTTTGATTTGTAATTAACAGGCCCGCACTGCCGGTGAGGGACTATAAAAGACCTTTGGTTCAGTTTTCAGTAACTTTTATGATCTTTAATCCTTTGACACCTCTTGCAACAAAGCAATATTCATTATTGGCTTCTACATAATTGGCAGATGCTTCAACATTGACATTGCCAAGCCATGTGAGGTTGCCGCTGCCATCCATTTTTGCAACGTCCAGCCCGCCTGCTCCATCGGCAATATAAACCCATCCGTTGCCGGTGACTGATACTCCGTTTGATACATAATCAGATGCTGTAGCACCGTCCGGTACCAGGGGAGTAGGCAGTGAAGACACGGGTGTTGGAGGGGTGGCTGTGGACAGGTCATAACTTCTGACACCTTCCTCGCCAAGAGCAACAAGAGCAAACTGGTTATGTAACCTGATTATGGATTTTGCACCCTCATTCATGGCACCGCCAATTTCCTTGTCCCATATACCGGGATAATAGAGATGTCCGGGATTACCGCCAAGAACCACTTCGTAATCAGGATTAATATCCACCGACCTGGCATTGTTAATATCCATATAGCTAAGCTTGTTCATCTGGTTGTCAAGAATTGTAAGCCCACCATCATTTGCCGATGTAACGAATATTTTATTATCAAAATACCTTACATCTGTGCCAACATAACCGGGAATATCCACTTTGACTGTCTGGCCAGATTCAAACTGGTGCATTGAATTCAATTCAAACTGTTCAACAAATGCACTATCTGATGTCTCATCAGCTCCCGTAATCCATACACGTGTATTCCCTTCTCCACCGGCAGGCTCATATGCCTCAACAGAGCTTACATCAATACCCTTGTTTGTTTCAGGATTAATAAAAACAACACTAGATACAAGAACTGGATTATATGGGGAACTGATATCCACCACATCCACTCCCCCCAGGTACCTTGAGCCTTGAGTGTTATATGCCACATAAGCATAATTGCCTGCTATTCTTACATGAGATGCCTGTAAAACCTCACCGTTATATGTAGGTGGATATAATGCAGCTATCAGGTTAAGCGTAACAGAAGCCCCTTTTGCTCCCTTACTGCCCAGATCTTTGGGAACTACAGAATCATCAAAAACGTATGATTGAGCATTATTGTCAACAGCCATCCTTTGACTAAGTGAAACCGGATCATTATTAATGATCATCCCTTTTGATATTTTAGTCCCGTTGGTCTGTGTGTCTGGCGTGTAATCCTCTTTTTTACAACTACTTATTGCAAGTAATGAAGCTATTGCGAAGATTAATATCTTTTACATATTTCGATATGTTTATTAACTGTCCTGTTTTTGGAATTAAAATTTTATTGTTTCATGTTAATCCATGTAATGAGACAATAATAATTCCTGTTTGTCTGTTCAAAATTACTATTATTAAAAACATACTCCTGTTCTGTAGGGTCCTTTTTTATTAACCGGATTTTTTGATTGACGAGCGGACGGATTATATATACGAAAGCTATGCTGCAAATCCCGGGAGAACCGGACAAGGATCCCGGATGATATGATTTTTCAGACTGTTAATAAATTAAATTGTCTCAAAGCTGCAACATTAAGGTCTTTTTACAGTCTTTAGGTTGATATAATAAAAATGCATATTAATCCGGGTCTTGAGCAGGACCTAATCTTAAAATATCCATCAAATGTTTAAAAACCTCCTGAAGCACAGCATCAGATCTTTTAAAAGACAGCGTTCATATGTTATTATCAATGTACTTGGATTGGCAATAGGTATTGCATGCAGTCTCCTGATTACTCTCTACGTGATTAATGAAGCAAGTTATGATAAATTTAATGTAAAAAAGGATAGAATATACAGGGTTATCCTAAATGGTAAGATTGGAGGACAGGAGATTACCGGTGCATATACCCCTGCAGTTATGGGACCGACACTTCCCCGGGAGTTCCCTGAAGTGGAGGATTTTTTAAGAATGAATGACCTTGGGACTACGGTTGTACAGTATGAACAGCAGATATATACCGATAATGATATTATAGAAGCTGACTCATCTTTTTTTAACTTCTTCTCAATTCCTGTTTTAAAGGGCAATACCGATAACCTTTTAAACAGTCCTCATAAAGTAGTGCTGTCGCAGAGTACGGCAAAAAAATATTTCGGCGATGAAAATCCTATAGATAAACTGTTAAAGATAGGGTCTGATACAACTAAATATGTTGTCACAGGCGTGATGGGAGATGTCCCTTCCAATTCACATTTTGCTGCCAGCATGGTCACATCTTACCTTACTAATCCACGTTCAAAGGATCCGGAATGGATGAACAACAGTTTTAGCCTTTATGTTCTGCTGAGGCCAAATACCGATCCTGCAACAGTAGATTCTAAATTCAAGGATCTTGTTGTTAAATATGTTGGTCCGCAGTTGCAGAAATATATGGGCCTTAGCATTGAAGAGTTCCTGAATAAGGGCAATAAGTACCGCTATTACCTTCAAAAATTAACCGACATTCACCTCGACAACACTGTTCAGGGAGGTTTCAAGGCTCCCGGTGATCCTAAGTACCTTATCATTTTCGGTAGCCTGGCAATACTTATTGTTATCATAGCCGCTATCAATTTCATGAACCTGGCTACTGCACAGGCAACAAGGAGAGCCAAGGAAGTCGGGATAAAAAAAGTAGGTGGGTCGACACGCGGTATGCTAA
>JBJKPQ010000104.1:0-2877 GCA_046706305.1 Bacteroidales bacterium | reverse complement strand
GTTACCTGTCATAAGGCCCAGGGCGGGCAGTGGGAGAGGGTCTTTATAGACCAGGGCATGTTTAACAGGAATGAAATAACACTCGATTACCTCCGGTGGTTCTATACTGCTCTTACAAGATCGACAGATAAGGTATATCTGGTTAATTTCTCCCGGGAGTTTTTTCAGGAGGATTGATAAAAAGGCTCAACGGCACAACGGCACAACGGCACAACGGCACAACGGCACAATAAGGCTAATTGATAAAATCCCCTTCCCGCATTGTTCACCGAAGCTTTACGCGAAGGTGAAGAGAGGTGGGGTGGGTTCTTATATGTACACAACCAACCCCATAACATCATAACATCCCAAAGCTGCTATTCTCCTATGATCTTCACAAGGACTCTTTTGCGTCTTTTACCGTCGAATTCACCATAGAAGATCTGCTCCCAGGGACCGAAGTCAAGCCTTCCATTGGTAACAGCGCAAACTACCTCGCGGCCCATCAGTGTGCGTTTGATGTGAGCATCAGCATTATCCTCGAAACCGTTATGCCTGTATTGGGAGTAAGGTTTTTCAGGAGCGAGTTTTTCAAGCCATACTTCAAAATCATGATGTAAACCCGATTCGTCATCATTGATAAAAACGCTTGCACTTATATGCATTGCATTGACAAGTACCAGTCCTTCCTTTACACCTGATTCATTCAAAGCTTCTTCAACTTTATCTGTAATATTTACAAAAGCTCTGCGTGTCGGAATTTCAAACCAAAGCTCTTTGCGATATGATTTCATAGTTTTATATGTTTATGATTATTAAATATATAACTAACAATATCTTATGCAAGGTTCATATCTTTTATTATACCGTCGATTCGTTCATCAAGCATCTTTTCAGTCTCTTCAAGAACGGCAGCAGATTCAAGAATCGTGTTGACACTGAAGTAGAACTTGATTTTGGGTTCAGTACCTGAAGGTCTTACAGATATTTTTGATCCGTCTTCAAGGAAGAACTGAAGAACATTTGACCTGTTGAATTCAAATCCTGTACTTGTTCCTCTAACAAGGTCATATGCCAGCAGCTTATTATAGTCCTTAATCATTACAACACGGCTGTTATTTATTTGTGAAGGAGGATTATTCCTGTAATCCGACATCATTTTTTTTATTTCATCGGCTCCTTCTTTCCCTTTCTTTATTATGTTTATTAATCTCTCCCTGTAAAAACCGTATTCAAGATAAATATCTGTCAGTAAGTCATATATTGATTTTCCCCTGTTTTTTGCCCAGGCTGCTGCCTCTGCGGCCAGGGAGCAGGAGCCAACAGAATCCTTGTCCCTGACATAATCACCCGGAAGAAAACCATAACTTTCTTCACCTCCTCCTATATACTTTTTATCAGCTTCATTTTTCCTTATCAATTCTGCAAAAAACTTAAATCCGGTAAGAACATTATAATATTCAACTCCATATCTGTCTGCAATTTTTTCAATGAGATCAGTGGTAACAATTGTCTTAATAATATATTCATTCCCGGCAAACCTGTTTCTTTCCTTATACTGCGACAAAATGTACCATATGAGAAGAACACAGGTCTGATTTCCATTCAAAAGGATAAAATCATTTTTGTTGTTTTTAACTGCCAGTCCCAGCCTGTCAGCGTCGGGATCGGTTGCCATTACCAGTTCAGCATCGGTTTCTACAGCTTTTTCTATAGCCATTTTCATTGCCCCGGGTTCCTCCGGATTGGGCGATTTGACAGTTGGAAAGTTGCCATCTATTATGTCCTGTTCCGGCACATTGATAATATTTCTGAATCCTGACATCATAAGAGCCTCAGGTACTGATTTGATACCTGTTCCATGGATAGGTGTGTATACAATCCTGATATCGCTGTTCTTTTGTATAACATCGGGATTCAATGATAACTTTTTTATTTCCGCAAGGAAGATATCATCAGTTTCCCTGCCAATAATTTTTATTTTGTCCCTTTGTCCTTCAAACCTGATATCGCTTACTGACCTGATTTTTCTTACTTCTTCAATTATGGCTTCGTCGTGAGGTGCAACCACCTGGCCCCCGTCATCCCAGTATGCTTTATAGCCGTTATATTCCGGCGGATTGTGTGAGGCTGTTATTACAACGCCGCTTTGACATCCGTAATGTCTTATTGCAAATGACAGTTCCGGTGTTGGTCGGAGTGCTTCAAACAGATAAACTTCAAATCCGTTAGCAGAGAAAATATCTGCTGTGGTTTCCGCAAAATACCGGCTGTTTCTTCTGCAATCGTGTGCAATGGCTACTTTGACTGCTTTGTGGCCGAATTGTTTAATTATGTAATTAGATAATCCCTGTGTTGCCATTCCAAGGGTGTAAATGTTCATCCTGTTTGTACCGGCACCCATTATGCCCCTTAATCCTCCAGTCCCGAATTCCAGGTCCTGGTAAAATGCATCCACCAGTTTTTTTTCATCCTTTTCAAGCAACTCCCTTACTTCCTTTCTTGTTTCTTCATTGAATTCACTTCCCAGCCATGAAGCAGCTCTGTTCCTTATTTCTTCTATTGTCAGCATATTTGCGTGTTATAATAATTTCATACATTCATGCAGGCTGGTTCTCCAGTGCGGTATCACCAGGTTATAATTATCCTTTATTTTTGTTTTGTCCATAACTGAATATACAGGTCTTTGAGCAACAGTAAGGTAATCTTTGGTAAGCACTGGTTTGATCTCACTTGCTATCCCGGCTTCTTTTACTATTTCAACAGCAAAATCATACCACGAGCAGGCTCCTTCATCAGAGTAGTTATAAACACCCGGGTTCAACACAAACTGGTTTTTGATTACACCGGATACTATATGCATTATGGCTCCGGCCAGATCTGCAGCATAAGTAGGAG
>JBJKPQ010000103.1:0-16394 GCA_046706305.1 Bacteroidales bacterium | reverse complement strand
AGAGTCCTGTATCTTCTTAAGAAGGATTTTTGCTGTTTCAGGGTTTTTGTGTAGGTAATCATTATAATGATTACCTACACAAAAACCCTGAAACAGCAAAAATCCTTCTTAAGAAGATACAGGACTCTGAGAAGGAGAGAAAGGCTATCTCATCGATCCAGAAACTCGCTAAGGAAAGGGCCAGGAAGGTAAGCCTTCATAATAAAAAACTGAGAGATTGTCGCATACATTATAATACTAATGATGATAATAAGCTTGATTCCACAATATTTATTACGGAAGGTGACTCGGCAAGCGGTTCTATAACAAAATCGAGAAATGTGGAAACGCAGGCGGTGTTCAGTCTCAGAGGGAAACCCCTTAACTCTTTCGGTCTTACAAAAAAGATAGTCTATGAAAACGAAGAGTTTAACCTTTTACAGGCAGCTCTGAATATTGAGGAAGGTATAGAAAACCTGAGATATAACAATGTCATCATTGCAACAGATGCTGATGTTGACGGTATGCATATCAGGCTACTGCTGCTTACATTTTTCCTGCAGTTCTTTCCCGATCTTGTCAGAAAGGGACATGTATACATTCTGCAGACCCCTTTGTTCAGAGTAAGAAATAAAAAGGAAACAAGATACTGTTATACTCCTGAGGAAAAGTCTAATGCCATACAGCAACTCGGACCCAACCCTGAAATAACAAGATTCAAGGGACTTGGCGAAATATCTCCGGATGAGTTCAAATATTTTATTGGAAAAGACATGAGACTTGAACCGGTCAGAATGAAAAAAAATGACTCGGTAAATGGATTCCTGGAGTTTTTTATGGGCAAGAACACACCTGAAAGACAGGATTTTATTATAGATAACCTTAGGATAGAGGAAGATAAGGTTGAAGAAGATAAGGCATTATAACAGACAGCTGTGATGCATTGTTAATCATATGGAAGAAGAGGAAATAAATACAGGAGGTAAGGATAAGGAAGAAGTCAACCAGACAGGGCCGACGGCCCTTCATTCGGTTACTGCACTTTCCGGGATGTACCAGGACTGGTTTCTGGATTATGCCTCGTACGTTATCCTTGAGAGGGCTGTCCCGCATCTGCACGACGGACTGAAGCCTGTACAACGTCGTATCCTGCATTCCATGAAACGTATGGATGACGGACGCTACAACAAGGTGGCCAATATAATCGGTCATACAATGCAATTCCATCCTCACGGTGATGCTTCTATTGGTGATGCCCTGGTGCAGCTTGGACAAAAGGACCTGCTTGTGGAAACCCAGGGAAACTGGGGGAATATCCTTACGGGTGATGGTGCTGCTGCACCCAGATATATCGAAGCCCGGCTTTCAAAATTTGCCCTTGAAGTTGTTTTTAACCCGAAAACAACCGAATGGAAACTTTCATACGACGGCCGGAATAAAGAGCCTGTTACACTGCCGGTGAAGTTTCCCCTGTTGCTTGCCCTGGGTGGAGAAGGTATTGCCGTAGGACTGGCTTCCAAAATTATGCCTCATAATTTCAATGAGTTAATAGATGCTTCAATTAACTACCTCCAGGGAAAGGACTTTGAACTGTATCCCGATTTTCCCACCGCTGGTATGGTGGATGTCTCAAAATATAATGACGGATTGCGGGGAGGTGTTATCAAAGTAAGGGCCAAGATTGAGAAAATTGATAAAAAAACCCTGGCTATTACAGAAATACCTTTCGGAAAAACAACATCCACACTTATCGATTCTATCATTAAGGCTAATGAAAAAGGGAAAATCAAAATACGCAGAATTGATGACAATACTTCTGCCGATGTAGAAATATTAATTCACCTGTTACCGGGGGTATCGCCTGATAAAACAATAGATGCATTATATGCCTTTACGGATTGCGAATATTCCATATCTCCGAATACATGTGTTATTGTTGATGATAAACCTGTTTTCATGGGTGTGAGCACTATCCTGAAACATTCATCAGACAGAACTGTGGAGCTCCTCCGGCTTGAACTGCAGATCAGGAAAGCCGAACTTGAGGAAGAATGGCATATGTCTTCCCTGGAAAAGATATTTATTGAAAAGAGAATTTACCGCGACATTGAGGAATGTGAAACCTGGGAAGCAGTAATTACTGCCATTGACAAGGGACTGGAACCTTATAAGAAGTTGCTTATGAGGGAGGTAACTCGCGACGATATAATCAGGCTTACAGAGATCAGGATAAAAAGGATTTCAAAATATGATGTAAAAAAGGCTGATGAACATATAAAAGGACTGGAAGAAGAACTTGAAGAGGTTAAAAACCACCTTGCCAACATCATCCCGTTTACCGTTAACTATTTCAGGCAGATAAAGAAAAAATTCGGAAAAGACAGGGAGAGAAAAACCGAGATCAGAAGTTTCGATACAATTGAAGCCACTAAGGTTGTTGCCAACAATGCAAAACTATATGTTAATTACAAAGAGGGTTTCATAGGAACAGGTCTGAAAAAAGACGAATTTGTGTGCGATTGTTCAGATATAGATGATGTAATTGTTATAAGAAAAGACGGTGTATACCTTATAACCAAAGTATCTGATAAGATTTTTGTGGGGAATGATATACTATATGCCCATGTTTTCCTTAAAAATGATTCAAGGACAATTTATAACATTGTCTACCAGGACGGGAAAGATGGAGCCGTGATGATTAAAAGATGTGCCATAACCGGTCTTACCCGGGATAAAGAATATAACCTTACCAGGGGTAAAGCCGGATCGAGGATATTATACCTGAGTGCCAACCCTAATGGTGAGGCTGAAGTGATAAAAGTGCACCATAAACCAAGGGCAAGACTTAAAAAACTGGTCTTTGAGTTTGATTTCGGCGAACTGGCCATCAAAGGAAAATCATCGATGGGAAATATTCTGACCAGGAATGCGGTACATAAAATATCTCTTAAAGAAAAGGGACTGTCCACCCTCGGCGGAAGGAAAATATGGTTTGATGACGCAGTCTTCAGGCTGAACGTAGACGGAAGAGGAATGTTCCTTGGAGAGTTCAGTGCCGACGATAAAATATTGGTGATAACAAAGGACGGGTTCTTCCGAATTGCCGGATTCGATCTTTCAAACCATTTTGAAGATAATATTCTGATTATAGAAAAATTCAGACCCGAAAAGGTTTTTTCAGCTGTTTACTGGGATGCCGAACAGCAGTATTACTATGTCAAACGTTTTATGATTGAAAATACGGAGAAACCTCTTTGCTTTATTAATGAAGACCCGGGCTCAAAGCTTATCAGCATCACAGAGGTGGAGTACCCAAGGTTCGAGATTCATTTCGGGGGTAAGCATAAAGACAGGGATGCCGAAATAATAGAGGTGGCAGAGTTCATAGGTGTAAAAAGCTTCAAGGCGAAAGGCAAAAGAATCTCAAGCTTCATGGTGGACAATATCCTTGAATTGGAACCTGTGGTTAAAAAGGAAACGGCTGAGCCTGAACCCGAAGAGCCATTGGATGAACCACCCCATTTTAATGCTGATGACGATCCTGCTCAGATGAAACTGGAATTATAATGCCACTTAACCGGAAAGTTTATATTATTGGGTTCATGGGAAGCGGAAAGTCAACCACAGGCCGAAAACTTGCTTCTCTCCTGGGATGGTCTTTTATTGACCTGGACAGGGCTATAGAAAACAAGACAGGAAAGAAAATTCCCCTGATATTTGAACAGGATGGTGAAGAGTATTTCAGGCACATGGAATCTGAAGTATTAAGAGACCTTTTAACGGTTTCAGATACTGTGGTATCAACAGGAGGGGGAACACCATGTCACAGTAACAATATGGATCATATGCTTTCATCAGGCCTGACAGTTTACCTGAGGCTTACACCTCTGCAACTCAGAAGCAGACTGGTTCATTCCGGTACGGAACGTCCGTTGATTAAAGGTCTTGATAATGAAGCTGTTTTGGGCTTTATCGTGGATAAGCTTGCCGAACGCGATCCTTATTACAATCAAGCAGAAATAGTGATCGACGGCTTCGATACCGATCTCCCTTTACTGAATAAACTGATCAGGTCGAAGCTCACACTGGAATAAAACCTGTATCTTTTTGTTTCCCCGCATAGTTAATTACCTGCTGCCAATGTTAATAACTACAGGAATTAAGTAATCCTTTAATGTCTATTTTAGTATTTTATAAAGCGTAACATGGCAGATTATGAGTGACCGGTCATCTGTTTTACCCGGTAACAAAGGAGAGAAATATGTTTTATCAGGGTTGCTTTCCCAGGCAGTATTGCTGGGTATTTTCCTGGGAGCCTTTGATATAATCGCTCATTCTGTCTTCCTGTCGGTCTTTGATGTAAAAATGCTGGCAAAAGGTTATGTGGTATCCGGTATTGCCGGTATCCTTTTCAGTGCGGCATTCAACAGGCTTCATAAGAAGCTTAGCTACAAAAAGCTGTCGGTTATTAACCTCACGGTTGTAACATTATTGACATTCTGTGCATGGCTTGGCCTGGTCATGGCAGGTGATAATTGGATGATCTTCTTTTTCTTTGTCCTCCTGGGGCCGCTTAATATCCTGGTAATGATGGGTTTCAGAAATAGTGCAGGTGTTAAAGCGGACAACCCGCGTTTACATGAACAGGTAAGTATTACAGAAAGGGGGCTAATAGCGGGTATAATTTTTATTTGTTTTCTTATACCTGTTCTTATTGGCGTCGGGATACAGGCAGAAACAATACTGTTGACCGGAGCTTTGTCGGTTCTGGCGGCAACCATCATTCAGGTCATTGATGGACAGGATTTTAGCTTCACGGAAAATATTGACAATTCCGAAGATACAGGCGGTCAAAATCAATCAGTATTTAAGTTATTGCTGTCAGACAGGTCGATAAGACTTACCGGTATATTTGTTGCCCTGTCTGTATTATCGTTACTGTTTATACAGTACTCATTTATGGCTGTTACAAGGGAACAGTACCCTTCAGTGGAGAAGATGGCAAGGTTCCTTGGTATTTTCACGGGTAGTATGATGATACTGATACTCCTTGGAAACATATTTGTCTTTTCTTTCCTGCTGCGGACTTTCGGCCTTCGTACCTGCCTAATACTTTCTCCGGTTCTTCTGCTTATATTAACAGGAACAGCAGTCATTACGGGAATGTTACTTGGATATGCACATGAATCTGCCAGTGGTTTTATGATATTTTTTGTACTGCTTGCATTAAGCAGGCTGTTTTCCAAGTCGCTCAAGGACAGTGTTGAGACTCCTTCAATCGGTGTAATATCACTTACACTCGATGGTAAGATCAGAAACGATGTACAGAGAGGCATGAACGGCGTCTTTAATGAAGTGGCAGTCTTCTCATCAGGATTAATATTGTCGGGACTTGGGATGTTGAGCTTCACAAAGCTTATTCATTTTTCGTTCATCTTGTTTGTGATTATCCTTGTATGGATATTTGTTGCCGCCGGACTTTATGCAGAGTACAGGAAATCAATCAAAAGCACTCTTGATAAAATAGCTGAAGAGGCGGAGAAAAGGAAAGTTTTTGTCGATGAAAAACCCTTATTCAGGAACAGGTTCGCATCTGCTGTGGCCTTCCGTAAAGACTATTTTTACCTCGTTTCCGGCGATCTGTCAGTGCTTACAGGCAGTGAAGGAATACCATACTATGAGAATTTATTTAATAGTGCAGCAATTAATAATGACATAAACCTATTGCCTGCTCTGAAGAAAATAGCAGGCATGTCTGGCCTGGATACTGATACCAGGAAGAGAGCAGCTGCAATAATGGATAGTTTAAGGAAAAATGAATCCTTACCAGACCTGGCTGAAGCCGGTCCTGCCCATGCCAGAAGATTGCTGGCAGGAACACGGATGCCGCAACCTTCCGAGATCATAAGATTACTGAGAGCCAGTAATATTGAATCCAAGAAATTTGCGGTTCTTATCATAGGAAAATTCAGGATAAGCGATATGTTACCTGATGTATGTGAATGTCTGGGAGTCAACGGACTTGAAAAAGAAGCCACAGAGGTAATAAGCAGTTTTGGTAAATCGGCTGTAAATGAGTTGCTCCGATATTATCTTGCTGCTTCCGGAAATGAGAATGCATGCCGCCTTATCCTGAGGTTATTATCAAGGGTTTGTGAAGGAGAAAGCAGGGGATTTATATATTCTCGTTTATGGTCAGGATCGAGAAGCCTGAGGGAAGAAGCTCTTGGATGCCTTGTGAGATGCGGATTCAAACCTACACCTGAAGAGAAAGTACGTCTTCACCAGCTTATAAGGGAAACTATCGGGAATATAACATGGAATCTGTCGGCAAAATATTGTCTTCAAAACGGAAGCAATTCAACCTTGTTAAAAGTAATTGAATATGAGGATGAACGGTGGAATAATTATTTATTTGACCTGTTGTCAATTACATACGATCCATTATCAGTTGCCAGATTACGCCAGGCCCTTGCAGCAGAGACATATGAAAGTATAAATTATGCCATCGAAATGATCAGTATTATGACTGACGAATCAGTCAGCTCCCTGCTGGCAATACTTTACAATGATCTGCCTCTGCATGTAAAAGTAAAAAGCCTGCACCGCTATTATGCGGGCCATGTACCTGACTATGATGAATTACTCGAGGACATTCTTAACCGCGACTATAACCTTCTTGGATTGTGGACCAGGGTCTGCGCACTGAGAAGTATTCCTTATGTTGAAAGTGATGTCCTTAAAGAATCAGTGGCTGCCCTGCTATTCAGTCCTGAGGATATTGTCAGGGAAGAAGCAGCCAGGGTCCTGGCACGGTCAGACATGGATAATTACCGGTCTGTGGCTAAACGAATACCGGATTTTATTGTGAACAGGCTCGACGGTATTGTAAATGGTGAAATCGTTAAAGAAGATCTGCTTTATGAAAAGACACAATTTCTAAAGACCTGCTTTAAGTCGGTTCCGGAGGAAAAGCTTCTGTTACTCGCAGAGTCGGTGAATTACGGAGAGTCTTTGCATTCAGCTCCTGGCATCAGGAATAATGACATTATAATATGGACGTTACCGTCAGATAAAAGCAACAGTAGAACATATATTTATTATGAAGGAGAAATGCATGGTAAAGCCCCTGATTTAATTAGTGACAGCGATACAGCTTACTATGTAATGGCCGTTAAGGCAGTTGATGAGTTTACGGATCATTTTCCTGAAGTCTCATCTGATGTTCTTGAATACCTTGAAGATAATGAATAGTTTATTACTAAAAATCTGTTGTTTAGATATTTATTGAGATTGTTGAATTAAGGCATTGTAAGGATTTAAATGATTATGGCATCAAACATTAATGATAGAAATTTCAATCCGTTTCCCGGATTGAGACCTTTCACTCCCGGGGAAAGTGATCTTTTTTTCGGGAGGGAAAAGGAAAGCGGGGAACTTCTTGAGAAACTCATCCGAAACAGGTTTGTCACCGTCATTGGTGCCTCCGGCAGCGGGAAATCATCTCTTGTTCATAGTGGCGTTCTGCCAATGGTCAGGGAAGTAAAGACTGCAGGATCATCTGAATGGAGAATCTTGTCATTCAGGCCCGGAGACGACCCTTTCGGTAACCTGGCTGATGCACTCGCGGAGGATTTTGAGGCAAAGGGGATGAGGAAAATTGAGAAGCTGAAGATATTGTCTGAGTTACATAATAACCCTGACGGTATTTCAGGTGCAGCAAAAAATCTTAATATTAATTCTGAAGATAAAATCCTGCTGGTCATTGACCAGTTTGAAGAACTTTTCAGGTATAACCTGCAATCAAGATCGAACAATGTCCTTCCTGCAGCAACCAGGTTTGTCGATTTTATTGTCAAAGCTGTAAGCGAAACTTCCGTAAATATCTTCACAATTGTGGTAATGCGCTCCGATTTTATAGGGGAGTGTGCTAATTATCCTGGACTGACACAGCTTATCAACAGCAGTAATTACCTTGTTCCCCTCATGGGCAGTGAAAATTACCGGAGAGTGATTGAAGGACCGGTGAATTATGCCGGAAATAGTATAGACCCTGAGCTTGTTGAAAGGTTAATAGTTGATATCGGGGGAAGAACAGATCAGCTTCCTGTCCTGCAGCATGCCATGATGAGAACATATGCTCACTGGCTGAAGATGGGTGATATAAAAAGGCCACTGGGAACAGAGGATTATGAATCTGTTGGTACCTTAAGTAATGCAATGTCGCTCCATGCCAATGAAGCATATAATGAACTTGACAAGCGAGGAAGGGAGATTTGTTCTGCTTTATTCAGGACTATAACCGGGAAAGGCTCAGATAACAGGGGTTACAGGCGTCCTGAAACAATAGAAAACATAGCATCAGTAGCAGGATGCGATGAAACGGAGCTGATAAGCGTGATTGACCGGTTCAGACAACCGGGACGCTCTTTCCTTGTCCCCGGAATAAATGTTCAGTTGAAGGAAGAATCGCTGATTGATATATCGCACGAGAGTCTTATTAATTTATGGGACCGTCTGAGCAACTGGGTTGACGAAGAAGCTGCATCAGTTCAGATGTATAAAAGACTTTCCGAGGCGTCTGCAATGTATCAACAGGGAAAAACAGGCCTGCTAAGACAACCCGATCTCCAAATGGCTGTCAACTGGCGCGAGACAAATAAACCAATTCTGGCATGGGCTGAAAGGTATAACCCCGCCTTTGAAAGAGCGATGATGTATCTCAGGACAAGTGAAAAGGCATGGCTTGAGGAAGAAGAGAATAAAGTGAAGCTTCAAAAACGGAAAATGAAAAGATCCAGAGTTGTGGCTTCATTCTTTGGTATCGCAGTTGTGGTGTCACTTGCTTTTATGCTTTTTGCATTAATCCGCAAAACAGCAGCTGTTGAAGAAGCAGCTCTGGCAGAAAAACAGAGAAACCAGGCAGAACTGATGAAAGCACGTGCAGATTCGATTGCTTCAGTTATAAACGTAAACCTGAAAACAGCACTCTCGGATGCGGAAAATGCAAAGCAGCTGGCCGAGACAGAAAGAATAAAATCAGAAAAGGCAAACCAGTTAAAATACCTTGCTATAAGAGATAAAGATGCAGCATTGAGAAATGAAAAGAATGCAGAAGCTGAAAAAGCTAATATTCAGCGACTGAGAATGATATCGACTGGTAAAACAATGGCTATAAGATCTGTGCAGATGTCAGGTCATGACGACCTGCAAACTTTACTTGCCTACCAGGCTTACCTGTTTAATAAGAAATATAAAGGATTTGACAATGATGCAGATATTTTTGCCGGTTTGTATAACGTAGCACGTAACTACGGTAAGCTCAATTATAAATCATTCGTAGGGCATGAGGGTGGAATAAAGAGTATTGCTTTCGCCCCCGGCAAACGGGAGTTTTATACTGCAGGAAGTGACGGTAAGGTTATAAAATGGTCGTTGGATGGTAAAAATCAGACACTTCAGGTTGTTTATTCAGGATCAGATATAATTGATGTGCTGGCTGTGAGTCCCGATAATTCATGGCTTGCATGTGGCAGTGAGAATTCGGTTATCAGGATGATTCCCCTGAAAGCAAATACACAGTCTTATGAACTTAAAGGGCATTCAGGAAGTATTAATTCACTCCTGTTTTCATATGACGGGAAATATCTCTATTCAGCAGCATTGGACGGGAAAGTGCTTAAATGGGATCTGGCTGTAAAAACAAGTACTGACATGACTGATGGTACTGTTAAGATAACGTCAATAGATTTGTCGGGGGATGGAACCCATTTCGCTGGCCTGAGCGGGGATGGAGGTGTTCTCGTCTGGAATCCCGGAGACAAATCCGATAAATTCAGCATAAATACCGAAGGAAGAAATGTAAAATCAATCAGGTTCGATCCTGCCAATAACCTTCTTGCCATAGGCGACGACCGGGGAGTAATAGAATTATGGGATATAAGGCAGCACAGGAAAATATCGGAGATTAAGGCCCACGACGGTCAGATCAATGACATAAGGTTCAATACATCCCTGAAACAGTTGGCTACAGCCGGTAATGACAGGAAAATAAAGATATTTAATATATCAGATCCGGCAGATCTTACGGAATTACCCGTAACTTTCACTGATAATAAAGGGCCCGTCCTGGTAATGCAATTCAGTCCCGATGGACAGTTCATCGTCTCGGGAGAATTGGATGGAAGCCCCAACCTGTTAAGCAGGCCCGTTACTGCCGACTACCTTGCAAATAACATCTGCAGTAACCTGGAAAGAAACATGACAGCAGAAGAATGGAAGACTTATGTGGGAAAGGAAATACCTTATGAGAAAACCTGTCCTGAAAGGATGTTTAAAATAAAGGTGGAGGAAATAAAAAATTAAGGATAATAATAAAGTCTTAAAATAAATCACTTTGCGATCTCAGCATTTCGTATTTTAGAATACAACGGTTAAAACATCTTTGGATAAGGAAATATCTTATTACCGATATTCTAAATTTTAGTTAAATTTGCCTCCCGTTCAGGTATTCTGTCAAGAGTACATTGATTCTGATATTATTATTAAAAGGCATATAGAAAATGAAAAACAAGAAAGCATTCCTGATGATCCTCGATGGATGGGGTATTGGTGACGGTTCAAAATCGGATGTAATAAGCCAGGTTCCAACTCCTAACCTTACTTATTATAAAGAAAATTATCCCAATTCCAGTCTTCATGCATCAGGTGAGGATGTTGGATTACCTGACGGACAGATGGGAAATTCTGAAGTGGGACATCTTAATATCGGAGCAGGACGTATTGTTTACCAGGACCTGGTTAAGATTAACAAGGAATGCAAGACGGGTGAAATTAAAAAGAACAAAGTACTTACTGAAGCTTTCTCATATGCGCATGATAACGATAAACAGGTTCATTTTATGGGCTTGCTTTCTGATGGTGGAGTACATTCTCTGGATAAGCACCTTTATGCATTGTGTGATATGACAAAGGACTACGATCTTAAACATGTATTCATACATGGTTTCGGTGATGGCAGGGATACTGACCCCCGCAGCGGTCTGGGATACATGAAAAACCTTCTCGAACATCTCGAAAACTCAAATGGAAGAGTAGCTTCATTTATTGGAAGATATTATTCTATGGACCGCGATAAAAGATGGGAGCGGGTTAAAGAAGGATACGATCTTCTTGTTGATGGGAAAGGAACTCCCACCCGGGATATACTTAAGGCAATGCAGGATTCATATGATAATGGTGTTACAGATGAATTCATGAAAGCTATTGTTGTTACAGACAGCGATGGTAATCCAGTTGGTACCATAAAAGAAGGTGATGTAATAGTATTCTTTAATTTTCGTAACGACAGGGCCAGGGAACTTACCATTGCACTTACTCAGACAGACATGCCTGAAAACGGGATGAAGACAATTCCGCTTCACTATTGCACAATGACACCCTATGATGCAACTTTTGAGGGTTTACATGTGATATATCCCAAGGACAATACCGACAATACAATAGGAGAGGTTATTGCACGGGCAGGAAGGACCCAGCTCAGGATAGCGGAAACAGAAAAATATGCACATGTCACATTCTTCTTTTCCGGCGGAAGGGAAGAGAAATTTGAAAACGAGGAGAGGATTCTTATCCCGTCACCAAAAGTTGCAACCTATGATCTTAAACCGGAAATGAGTGCTTATGAAGTAAAAGATGCAGTCATTAAAGCCATTGAGGATGAGAAATTTGATTTCATCTGTCTTAATTTTGCAAATGGCGATATGGTAGGTCACACCGGCGTATATGACGCTATAGTAAAAGCAGTCAAAACAGTGGATGACTGTGCCGGTGCAGTAATTAAGTCAGCACATGAACACGGTTATGATATTCTTATAATTGCAGATCATGGTAATGCTGATCATGCCCTTAATGATGACGGTTCACCAAATACGGCTCATTCACTTAATCCGGTACCGTCTATTCTTGTAAGTGAAGATTATAAAAATATTAAGGAGGGTATACTTGCCGATGTAGCACCTACCCTTCTTACAATCATGGGTGTTGAAATACCGGATGAGATGACCGGTAAAGTATTGGTTTAGAAACTCATTTTATCTCCGTATCTATGTGATCCCTCTGAGTCCTATGTGTAACTGAAAAAAGAACTTACACAGAAAACACTGGGAATATACAGAGGTACACGGAGTCAGTAAAAATTGAATTCTTGTATAAAAAACAATGCTTCGTATTGACGATATAATATTCAGCTTTGACCTGTTGGAAAAGAAATTCCACTGTGATCTTCCCGTTTGTCTCGGAAACTGCTGCCGGTATGGTGATTCAGGAGCGCCTTTAAATGAGGAGGAAACAAGGATCCTTGAAGATATATTTGAAGATATACGACCCTTTCTGCGACCTGAAGGCATTGCAGCAATAGAAGAACAGGGGACCAGCATTCTGGATTCAGATAATGACCTGGTTACCCCTCTCATTGATGATAAGGAATGTGCCTACACGGTTATGAAGGACAATATTTATTTATGCGGCATTGAGAAAGCCTGGGAGAAAGGAACCATTTCATTTCAAAAGCCACTTTCCTGTCATCTCTTTCCCGCCAGGGTAAAATATTACAGCGATTTTACTGCCGTTAACTATACTGAACTTGATATATGTTCTCCTGCAAGAACAAAGGGCCGGAAGGATGGGATTTATGTTTATCAGTTTCTTGAAGGTCCGCTGACACGTGCTTTTGGTAAAAAAGTATATAAGGAGTTATGCGCAGGTGCCGAGGAGCTGCGGAGAACCCGGAAAATTGAAGAGTTATAATATAAGTTCAATTACAGATCCGGCCTTTTTACTCTGATTTGATTCTGTCCGGACCATCAGTAAGAATTGAGAATAATTAGAAAGAGTAAATTTTTCAAGTACCATCATCTCTTTTATTGCATGTAAACCTGTTTGCTGACCTTTATTGGTGGCTGCTATATCCTATGCCTGGAATATGCCTATATATTATATAGGTATAATACCGGATTCAATTTAAGGCAGATATAATGTTTAATAAAACATAAACAAATACTGTGTAACGCTGTTATATTCGGGCTTAGCAATTTCCGGTACCCGTACAATGCCGGTTAAATTATGACAAATGTCATAGTTGCCCGCTATTACTGGCAGTAATCAGGTACCATGGCTAAAAAAACAGCTAAAATATTGCATGTGTTGATATAGTGGGCATTACAGCATTCGGTACATATAAGTCATACAAACATATGACATAAGTCATTAAAAGTAAGAAACAAGAATCAGAAAACCTTATGATGTTAAGAATTGTTATTATTATACCTGAATATCTTAAAATAAGTAAGATAAAGCCTGTAGAATTGAAGGATGATTTACTTCTGAACAATAAAAATAGTTGCTAATATTTGGAAAGTTAAACCAATTTAACTACTTTTAACACTGTTAACTTTAAACCTAAATCTAAAATCGTATGAAGAAACTATCTCTACTGATTGCCTTGCTTGTGTTTATAAGCGGTTCAGCCTTATTTGCACAAACAAAAGTCATTACTGGTACGGTTACCTCTGCTGTTGAAGGAGAGGGGCCTATACCCGGAGTTACTGTTTCCGTTACAGGTACCACAATCGGTGCATTAACGGATGTGGACGGGAAATACAAATTGCCAAATGTCCCGGAAAATGCCACAACCCTTACCTTCTCTTATGTAGGTATGAAGACACAGGTTGTGGAGATCAACGGACGTTCGGTAATAGACGTTAAAATGGAATCCGAGCTTGTAGGTCTTAATGAAGTAGTCGTTACAGCTGTTGGTATTTCAAGAGAAAGGAGAGAGCTTGGTTACAATGTACAGACCGTAAACACGGATGTTATCAGTGCAAAACCGAATGCTGACGTTGTAAACTCTCTTGCCGGTAGGACCTCCGGTGTTCAGATTACCAGTTCTGCTGGTGATGCCGGTGCTTCAACCTATATTACAATACGTGGTGCTCACTCTATTACAGGTAACAACCAGCCTTTATTTGTTGTAAACGGTATGCCGATCATCTCAGGTGGTGGCGGTGGCGGTGTTGATGGTGTAACTACATCGAGCCGTTCTATCGACCTGAACCCTGATGATATTGAATCCATCAGTATCCTTAAAGGTGGTGCCGCTACCGCTCTCTATGGTTTGAGAGCTGCCAACGGTGCCGTTGTTATAACAACAAAAAGTGGTAAAGGGCTGAATGCAAGGAAAATTGAATTCGATTCATCTGTAGGCTTTGATAAGGTATCACAGCTTCCTCCCCGTCAGAAGATCTTTGCCCAGGGTCTTGATGGAGTATGGGCAGGTGGAAATGCCTATTCTTTTGGTCCGAAAATTGCCGATCTGGAATATGATGGTGATACTAATTACAAATGGGATCCTTACGGAAGGCTTGTCCCGAAAGGAACCGGAGACGGCAGGCCCGCACAGTATTATGACCCTTATAAATTCTTCCAGACAGGTGTTAATTATACTAATAACCTTAGTGTAAGTAATGGTAATGATCTCGGGAACTATTATTTTTCCGTATCTAATCTCTCACAGAAGGGGATTGCTCCCAATAACAGTTTCGGAAGAACAACCCTGAGGTTAAATGCCACGACAAACCTTACAAAGAAGATAACCCTCGGAGCAGATTTTGCATATACAAATTCTACAGCAACACAGTTGCAGAAAGGTTCAAACGTTTCAGGTATTATGCTTGGTCTGTTAAGAACCGCATCAACCTTTGACAATAGTGCAGGTTATATCTTCCCCGACGGAACACAGAGAAACTACCGTAACGGTGGTGGATATGACAACCCCTACTGGGTTGCAAATATGATCGCTTATGATGAGAATGTTAACCGTTTTACCGGTAGCACAAATCTTTCAGTAAGTTTTACTGACTATCTGAAACTTACCTATACAGGCGGTCTCGACTGGTATACAAGAAGGTATCTTGATAAATTTGCAATTAACTCAAGAGCATATCCTGCAGGTTACTATGATGAGTATATGAATTATGCGGGGATATTCAACTCCGACCTGTTACTTAACTTCGACAAAGATTTCGGACAGGATCTTAATATCCAGGCTACTCTTGGAAATAACCTTTACTCAACATACAGCAAATATTTGTATGGTGATGCAACAGGACTGGAAATTGCTGATTTTTACCAGCTGTCAAACTCACCGACAAACACTGTAAGTACAGGTATCAGCAATTACAGGACAGCAGCTTTCTTTGGTGATTTTCATATAGGTTACAAAAGAATGCTATACCTTGGTCTGACAGGTCGTAACGACTGGTCAACAACAATGCCCAAGGCAAACCAGTCTGCATTTTATCCTTCAGTCAGCTTCGGCTTTGTATTTACAGAAATTGGCGGTCTGAAAAACAATGATGTTCTTTCCTATGGTAAACTGAGAGCTTCTGCAGCTCGTACAGCTAACATAGCCGGTCCGTATAATACCTCGAACTATTTCTACAAAGCTGGTTCCGGCGACGGTTGGACAAATGGTGTTACCTTCCCGTATATGGGTTATACAGGTTTCTCACTGGGTTCAGGTCTTGGTAACCCTGATCTGAAACACGAAACTCAGGATTCTTATGAATTAGGTATGGAACTTCAATTATTCAAAGGTAAGATTGACCTCGACGGATCATATTTCAGGAACCTTAACAAGGACCTTCTGATGTCTGTTCCTATTGCAGCTTCAACCGGGTTTACTTCCATCTACCTGAATGCCGCTGAAATGGAAACAAAAGGTGTTGAAATCAGTCTCGATGCCAACGTTATTACCTCAGGCGATTTTTCGTGGAATATCCTGGCCAACTTCTCAAAGATGAAGAGTATGATTAATAAACTGGCTCCGGGTGTTGATAACCTGTTCCTTGGCGGATTTACAGTTCCCCAGGTGCGTGCGGTTGCCGGTCAGCAATATGGTAGTATCTTCGGTGAGGATTACTACAGGGATGCAAATGGCAAACTCCTGATAAATGATGATCCGACAGACAACTTCAGGGATGGATATCCCTGGACTGATACCGGGGTAATGGTTCCAATAGGAAACACTGCTCCCGACTGGACAGCAAATATAACCAATACATTTTCTTATAAAGGACTGAGCCTGTCTTTCATGTGGGATTTCAAAAAAGGCGGTATGATGTATAACGGAACACGTTTTGCAATGAACTATTTCGGTACCTCTGAAGTAACAGCCAAACGTGAAGTATATTATACACCTGAAGGTTCTATTGATTTCACAAAGACTCCTGCCGAAAATATAGTCGTTTATGATGGTGTTTACGGACATCTCGATGCTGACGGTAACCCTGTAAGCGATGGTGTAAAGAATACAACACCGGTTGTACTTGACCAGGACTGGTTCCAGGGAATGGGAA
>JBJKPQ010000102.1:0-22455 GCA_046706305.1 Bacteroidales bacterium | reverse complement strand
CGGGGTGTGGCGCAGTTGGTAGCGTACTACGTTCGGGACGTAGGGGCCGGAAGTTCGAGTCTTCTCACCCCGACAAAAGAAAAAGCCTTTCCGCGACAGCGGAAGGGCTTTAGTTTTTTAGTGCGTTGAAAGCACACTTTCATACAAGTTTGGAAAATTAAAAACCAGACGGAATAGATTACCAGGAAAATTATTAACGGATCGGTTATTTTACAACAAAAGAAACCGAGCTTATTCCGTTAATACCTTCTGAAGTGACACCCTCAACAGTAATGGTATATCTGCCAGGCTCATCGGAAGTGAAAAAACCGGCCTGTGCTTTTCCATCGCGACCTGAATTAAGTTCAGGATTCCAGTACAGGGTATTGCGAAAATCAGGAATATGTGATTTTCTGAGCGAATCAATGCTGTAATCAGGGGAGTAAAAAGTGTACCTCGGCTTGAATCCTTCGAAAAACTGCCTGTATACATAACTGTCTGATTTCATTTCAGTCAGATTTCCTTTTTTCGTAACAAAGCTCAATATGCCATCAAAAATGTAATCCGATAAATAATATCTTCTGTTAATGATATCAATTTTTTCTATTTCACCCGAGTTGACATCCAGCAGGTTGGCGATGTCATATACAGGTACTCCGTCGACAAGGACAAGAGCATCGTTTTCAAAAGAAGGATAGGGGTAACTGTTTATTATCCTGAAATTATATTTATTGTTTCTTTTTATAACCCTGACCTCGGGCAGCAATTCCTTCACGATCTCCCTTACGTCTGTAAGCTGTATGTAATTAGACATAATTATTGTCTTATCTGCATCACCATAAAAGTTATGCAGGCTTACCGTGTTTTCCTTGACCTGCTGCTTCTGCCGGAATTGTTCATAAACACTTTTTATCTGCACGCCTATCACGGCGTTGTTGATGCTTTTTATTATGCTGCTGTCGGGATAATACCCTGAAGGACTATATCCGTTAAAAGTGTTACTGAAAGGTTGTGAAAGCTCCACATAACTGTCGGTGCATTCATCGGAAAGAGGTTGTATTACTATTTCACACCGACCCGGTATATTGTTAAAGACAAAATTAAACTCACCTTTTTCATTTGTTGATGTGAAGAGGCATCTTGAGGTTTTTCCAAGGATCGATAATGCCAGGGGTACGTTTTTAAGAGGCTCGTTACTTGCCTTGCTTCTGATTATCCCGCTTAAAACAGGTCCTTCAATCTCGGGCAGGTGCAGAGGTTGTTTTTTTGTTATATAAACGAGGGGATTCTGTTTCCCATGTATTAATATATTCTTATTATACAGATTGTCGATAGCAAGAAAGCAGCTGTCATTTCTTAATAATGGTGCTTCTGGAACGTTTTCAATCATGTGCTGCGAATATGCCTTGCCGGTATCGGCCAGCGCTGATTTCACAACCGAAATTGACATATCAGCTTCAACGGGCTTACCTTTTGAATCGGTAGCCATTATATTTATATGCACATCCTGTCTTTCATCGTAAGCATTTCTGTCAGCTTCAATTTTAATATTCAGTTTGTCAGATCCCGGACCCTCAACCGGATTTTTCACGGCTTCTCCTGTACCACTGTTCCCGGATCCCTTCCTGACGGAATCGGTGCCAGGTTTTAATACAAGCTGATCAATTTTTTTAAATGGGTTAATAACCGTAATTGTACCGTATGCAAAGAGATCTTCGGAATAGTTAAGCATCCATTTGGTATACGCACGGATCATGTAATTGCCCGAACTTAATGTGTCTGACAATGTAAAAACTGATGCGCCTGCAATGCCCGGGCTGCTGATCCTTATACGGTTAACCGGGTTATCCGACCTGTCAATTAATTCCAGGTAAATTACCTTGCTGATGTCTGATGGCAAACCGGTAAGCCGGTCGAACTTATAGACCTTTACCCATACCTGTTCTCCTGTTATATAGATTTGCCGATCGGTCTGGATAAAAAGTTTTTCCTGGTAATTTTTTACAAGCATCGTATCTGTCCGGGCCTGTGGTACCTGGCCAATCGCATTAATATTTGCAACGATGAAGAACAGAGTCAAAAAATATCTTACGGTACTTACCGGATTTTTCTTCATTGTGATTTTCGGTTTCTGCTATAAATCTATCCAGAAGTCAGGTCTTTTAATTGTTCCTGTCAGTTCGCAATCGGAACACTCAGGTTTTGCAAAAACAAGTGTTTGCAGCTCCCCGGTTACAGGATTCATATAGGGTTCAATGAAAACATAACCACTATTGATCCATCCGGAATAAAGTTCATCCCATGTGGGAGGTGCTGACCATCCCCAGGCATAATCGCTTGGCTTGGTTTCGTACCTTTTGCAGGGATAGTGATAATAGGGCAGATTGAGTTTTGTTAATTCAGAGAAGCTTATAAATATCCTTTTCTGGGTTACAGCTGAGACAGAAAAGTAGCCCAGGACATTTTCATCTGGGTTGTCTGTATTGGAAATATTACTCAGGACAGGATAAGGCTGCGAACCAAAAATATCTCCCCCCGATTCGTTTACTTTTTTAAGATTATCCCAGAAATGGTATTCCTTTTCCGATATGGAATATTGTTTCACCAGGATACTGTACTCGATTGTCAGGCGATCGGAAAGATCAGAACCGATGAAGTTCAGGGGGACACCGGTCATAATGCCTGAACTGCCTGTTGGCTCATACTGTACATAAATATCAGTGGATTTCTGTTGCTTCCAGCAGAACACTTTCATATCGGTGACAGGGGCAAATGTCGAGTCGTTGATGTAATTATACTTTTTGATATTTGGCAGCTTAAACTTCCATGTTTCACTATATTCCCATTTGAAATAGTTGTTTGTGCCTGCATCTGTTCTGGAATCGAGATAGAGCTGCAAACCAGTTTCTAGCTTACTCTGGTTATTGATGTATTGTTGTTCTTTCTGATAATAAAGACTGTCAATATTTGTAACAGGAAGCATTGTTGATGGTTCCGACTCGTAACTTTTGCCATCAGGGGTTGTGATATGAAGGATATATGTTTCCCCGATAATTCCGCGGAATGAAGTGCTGTCACTTTTGTAAACTCCATCGCCTGTATTGGTGAAATATGCCTGGTTACCTCCGTTATCAGTAACAAAAATGGTAGCGCCATTTATTTTTTCAGATGCAGAATCCGGATACTGCATTGTCTTTGAGAGCTTTACCTCATAAGATGTATTCTCATCGGTGATCGATGCCTCCACTACAAGATAGGATTGAAAATCATCTATTTTTGGTTTGTAGGGATCAATGCAGGTATATAGCGTAAATACAATAAAAATTGCTATCAATGACATGTATCGGGTCTTGAAGGTACGCTTTTTACGGATTATATTTTTTAAAATGTCCGGGAACAACTCTTTCTGAAAGTGGGAAACAAAAATAAAATTATTCTGATTCGAATCAGCGGGCAAAGATGGGAAAATTCTTTTAAAGGCAAAATGAATTTTGTTTCATCCGGTGTCAGGTAAATTGCTAATTTGGCAGTCTTAAATCTTTCCACCAGTTTATGATGCAGAAGTATTTGCTCATTCTTATATCATTTATTTCGCTTAGTGTTGCTGGACAGCCTCCTTCAGGAAGCAGCGGAAGACACAATTCTCCTGCCGCTGACTATATAATACTTTCGAACCTCCAGGCGGATTATCTTACTAATCTCTATTATTCATACATTGCCAGGCCCAAAGATATAATCAATGGGAAAGAGTGCCTTCCTTATTCGTTCAGAAGCCAGACAAGCCCCATGTATTACTCACGTTCCTGGCTTCCTGCAACATTATATATTAACAGCCGAAAATATGAAGACATCAAACTTCAGTATGATACTTACACAGATAAGCTTATATATCTTGATACAACACGTGTAATTAACAACAGCTTTCTCCGGATTGAGCTTAACAGTGATATAATAGAAGGATTCAGTTTCAGGATTAACAGGGACACAATATTTTTTAAACACCTGAGGTTCCCAGGGGGGAAGGAAGGGGTTCTGCAGGACGGATTTTATGAAATAGCTTACCAGGGTAAATCATCACTGATTATAAAACATCGTTCGTTGCCATATAATAAGAACGGGCTCGATGAATATAAATATTCTCCGGTCAGGTATATTAACACGGGAACAGGGTTCCGGGAACTGACAAATAAGAAAAGTTTCCTGGGGATATTCGGGGATAAATCTCAGGCTTTGGAGAAATATCTTGCTAATCAAAGGATTAAGTTATACAGAATTACCAAACGGGAGTTAATAGATTTATTAAAGTATTACGATTCATTGACGGCCGTGGCCACTAGTTTGAAATGAAAAAAATATGTCTGCTTATAGTTGGTCTTTTAATGGCTGCTTCTCTTTTTTCACAGGAGGAAAAACTGTCATTTCAGTTTAACAGAATACTCTTCAGGGATCTGGCTGATACTCTTGAAAAAACTGTCCCTGTAAAAATTTACTATTCAAATAAATGGGTCGACAGCCTCTATCTCAACATTAATTCCAGTAATGATTCGCTTTCAGGCTTATTTGATAAAGCTCTCAAAAACAGTGGTTACTTTTTTCTTATTACCGACGACAATAAGCTGATCCTTTCAAAGGGTTACAGGATAAAGTCAAATTTCGACAAGGAGTATTTTGATGTCCTGAGACGAAGGGCAGCAGCGTCTGATACGACTAAGTACATGCCTAAAGCACCTGAAACAGCAGCCCTTCAGCAGGAAGAAGAATATAAAATGTACCAGATTGGAAATCCTTCAGCTCTAAAGGAAGGCACAAGCGCTACATTGTCGGGAGTGATAAAGAATACTGCTACAGGCGAACCGCTGCCGGGTGTAGTTATCTATGTCGATAAACTGAAGGCCGGGGCAGTATCCAATGCATCGGGATTTTATTCAATGGTTTTGCCAAAAGGTCAGTATCAGATTGAATTCAGAATGGTGGGCCTGAGGTCCACCAGGCGGAATCTTATTATCTATTCCGACGGTGTTCTTGACGTAAATATGACCATGAGTACTCAGCAGCTGAACGAAGTCGTAGTCACCGGCAACAAGCAGGATAACCTGCGTGATGTTAAAATGGGTATCGAGAAGATCAATGTAAAGATGCTCAAGGAAATACCGATGGGAATGGGAGAGGCCGATCTTATAAAAAGTTCACTCCTGCTTCCCGGCGTTCAGACAGTAGGAGAGGCATCAAGCGGGTTCAACATCAGGGGCGGCAATACTGATCAGAATCTTATCCTGGTCGATGATGCGCCCATCATAAATCCATCTCATTTCTTTGGCTTTTTCTCTTCTTTCAATTCTGACGCAATTGAGGATGTGACCCTCTACAAAAGCGGTATTCCTGCAAAATATGGAGGCAGGGTATCTTCTGTGATGGATATATCACTAAGGGAAGGATCGATGGAAAAGATAAATGTATCCGGGGGTATCAGTCCTTTCACGGGAAGGCTGATGGTTGAAGGTCCTGTTGTGAAGAATAAACTCTCTTTCCTGGTCAGTTCAAGGGCCACATATTCAGACTGGATTCTTAAGTCGCTTAATGACAAAAGGTTGCAAAAGAGTACGGCGGGATTCAACGATTTCCAGGGCTTACTTACCTATAATATTAATAAAAACAACAAAATTTCACTCTCGGGGTATTTAAGCAATGATAACTTTAATTACTATGAACTGTATGCAATAAGGTATACCAATTTTTCTTCAACATTGAGATGGAAGCATATTTTCAGCAGTAAGTTATCGGGGGAATTCTCAGGAATAATAAGCAATTACAGCTACCAGCTCGATTCCGAACAGGATTCTTCGACCTATAATTCATTAAAATACAAGATTGAGCAACGTATTCTGAAGGCTGATTTCGTGTATTTTCCAGCTGAGAAACATAAGCTTGGTTTTGGCATTGATGCCACCGACTATCTTCTTTACCCGGGAGATCAGACTCCGATAGGTAATGCATCTGTGATCCAGCCTGTTTCTCTTGAACCGGAGAATGCCATTGAACCTTCAGTTTACCTGAGCGATGATTTTGAAGTGTCGCCAAGGCTGCTTATCTCTGCAGGACTGAGATATTCCCTGTTCACCACTTTCGGACCTAAAGATGTTTACCAGTATCTTCCGGGAGCCCCGATAATCACTGACAATCTGATTGATACACTTCATTTTGGAAAAGGCAAAATTGTTAAACAATATGCTGGCATGGAGTACCGGTTTAGCGCAAGGTACTCCATGGGTCCTGAACTTTCACTTAAGGCAGGTTTCCAGAGGAATTACCAGTATCTTAACATGATCTCCAATACAATATCAATGTCACCCACCGATATCTGGAAATTATCCGACAGCTATATAAGACCACAGTGGGGTGACCAGTATTCAATTGGTATTTTCAAGAATATCAGGAGCCGTGGTATAGAAACATCGGTTGAGGTTTACTACAAGAATCTGCATAACTTACTTGATTATAAAGGAGGGGCAACACTGCTGATGAATGATCATCTTGAAACAGACATACTCAGCGGTATAGGAAAAGCTTATGGAGTGGAGTTCATGATCAGAAAGCAGACAGGAGATCTTACCGGATGGATAAGCTATACATATGCAAGATCTTTCGTTAAAGTTGACAGTCCCTTCCAGGAAGACAGGATAAACAATGGTAAATATTTCCCTGCAAATTTTGATGAGCCCAACGATTTAAAGATAGTATCTAATCTGAAACTTACCAGGAGGCTTAATTTTACATCAAACCTGACCTATAATACAGGCAGACCCATTACTTTCCCGGTTGGCTATTATGACTTTTACAACATGTCGAGAATATTCTATTCTGACAGAAATGCTTACAGGATCCCGGATTACCTCAGGCTTGATTTTTCAGCCACTCTGAACGGGAACCTGAAGATCAGGAAGCTTATCCATTCTTCACTCAACTTTACAGTTTATAATGTTCTTGGTCGTAAAAATCCTTATTCCATATTCTTTAAAGCTGAAGATGGAGTCGCAAATGCTTATAAAATGTCGATTTTCGGACGGCCTATCATTATGCTCACATATAATTTCAGGATAAGGGGCAACGCATCAACTGATTATTAGCGGGTTATTTACCACACCGCAGGTCAGTTAACGTTATGGTTCCGGTCAGTACATTGCCTGTTAGTGAATAACATACGGAATAAACCTTCTGTTGCAGTCTCCTTTATGTCAACCATTGTGCCGCGCAATTGTACTCCTGCCATTCCGTCAAGGCGGACTGTATTATACCTGCCCCTCCACATCTGGTAGCAGTATCCCTGGGCCCAGTCATTCTGGTCCTTTGGCAGCCTGGCAGAACCCCCGCTGCTCTCAATTTTAAAAGAGGTGGCTTCCTGGATCCATTCTTTCGGTACAAGCTGTTTTTTATTCCAGGCACCTTGCTGCAATAATAATTGTCCGAATTTGGCCAGGTCTTCCGTACGAAGTCTCAATCCGATCATACCAAGGTTTATACCCTGTGGATTGAGATCCCAATCCTCGCCACTAATACCAAGTGGTCTGAAGATCCTTGGTCGAAGGTAACCAAATAATGTCTGCCCTGATAAAAAATGGGGGACCATCTCCTGCATTTCCGCTCTTACTCACATTATTCTTTTTACTATGAATCGTGCCTTTTTTCTTTCTGGAGTATCAAATGTAACTATTCAATACGATTATATCTTTTTTATATCCCGGATACATTCTTATTATCACCTGTAATGCGTCATCAATCCGGCCGGGAATATTTATTATATGAAAGGCCGGGGTTTTAAGCGAATCTTAAGAATTGCCAAAGACTGCTTTAAGATTCACTGTCGTTACTTTGTGTTCAGAATTAATATAAAATAGATATGACTATGCCTGACTTGACACATTTACACCCGATGATCGTACATTTTCCGATCGCTTTGCTGCTGGTTGGTTTTGCCACCGACGCAGCCGGATTAATTTTTAAACGTGAATTATTGACACAGATAGGCTTTTATTTGCTAATTTTAGGCGCACTGGTCACTATTGCCGCATTATTATCAGGAGAAAATGCAGGGGCCGGAATTGCAGAACAGGGATCGCTTAAGAAAGCTATCGAACAGCATGAGAATGCCGCTATCCTGACTGTATGGCTTGTATCATTCACAGCTGTTTTCAGGACAGCACTGGTAATTTATAAAAAATATTCAGGGGCTTTTAAAGCAGCTGTGCTGATACTGTTTTTTGTCAGCACTTTGTCTATAGCACGAACAGGATATTATGGCGGAAAACTGGTTTATGAGCATGCAGCAGGTGTGCAGTTCAACCTGGGGACCGACTTTAATGCCGACTTTGATCAGAGTGATAGCCGTTAGGTGTAACCAGCAGGTTTAATGCCGCTTTGATCTTGCAGCAGTTACTTACCATAATTGCAAATTGTTGACGGGAATATTTTTGTTTATATGAGGATATTAGTAATTGAAGATGAACCGGGTATTCTTTCTTTTATCAAAGAAGGCCTTCAGGAGGAAGGTTTTGCCGTGGATACCGCTTCTGATGGAACAAAGGGTCTTGAGATGGCTCTTGTCAATGATGGGGAATACGATCTCCTGCTTGTTGACTGGATGCTGCCTGGAGTAAGCGGCATTGAGATATGCCGCCAGGTACGTAAGAATAAATCGGGCGTACCGGTGATTTTCCTTACAGCAAAGGACACAATACAGGACACAGTCTTTGCCCTGGAAATGGGTGCCAATGATTATATTAAAAAACCATTTTCCTTCGAAGAGCTTCTTGCACGGATAAGGGTCCAGCTACGAGGCAAAGATGAGGAAACCAACAGGCTATTCCATAAAGACCTGATAATGGATCTGCATAAGCACCAAGTCTTCCGGGCTGATGAGGAAATAGTCCTAACACAAAAAGAGTTTGCTTTACTGGAGTTCCTCTTAAGAAACAATGGGAAGGTATGTACCAGGACAAGTATTATTGAACATGTATGGGATATTCATTTCGATTACGATACCTCTGTCATAGATGTGTACATAAATGCGTTGCGTAAGAAACTCGATACTGATGGCAAAAAAAGTATTATACGTACAATAAGAGGAGTAGGTTATATAGTAAGTTCGGAATGAGAGAGCTTAGTTACAGCAAGCGGATCGCCTTTAATTTTATGTTTGCCACTGCTTTACTGGTAATTGTAATTTATTTATCCATATCCCTCGTAGTATTCAGAACAGTTTATTCTCACCTTAATGATGACCTGTATGCCGAGTATGAGGAAATAAAAAACAGTATTGTAATTATTGACGGCAATATAATTTTTGCCAATCCGGCAGAATGGACCGAGAATGAACACGGCCAGATTGAGGTCAATCCAACTTTTATACAGGTCTCCGATTCAAGCGGAAAAGTGATACGCAGGTCCTCCAACTTGTTTGGTACATCGCTGGAACTGGTGAAAAACAAGGGAAGAAAGAACTTCTTTAACACGCGTCTATCAAGTGGGATGGTCCGCCAGCTCCAGATGACGCTGACTGATGAGATGAACAATAAGGCAGGTTATATTTCTGTGGCCATCCCGCTTGATGAATCACGAATGGTTCTGAAAAACCTCTTTATCACACTGTTAATATCTTTCCCTTTTGTACTTCTGTTTCTCTACTTCATTACCCGGATAATAGCCCAGAAAAGTATAGCTCCGGTTAAAGCCCTGACTGATACCGCTGAAAAAATTACAAGGGAAAACCTTACTGAGCGAATTGACCTTCCGGAGAATAAGGATGAACTATTTTTACTTACTGCCACCATAAACCGCCTCCTGGACAGAATTGAAGAAACCATCATAAGGGAGAAACAGTTTTCATCTGATGCATCCCATGAACTTCGTACCCCTTTATCGGTCCTTAAAGGTACACTCGAACTAATGAATCGCAAACCCCGCGATCCGGCTTATTATGTGGAAAAAACGAATACATGCATCTACGAAGTAAACAGGATGTCTGTTCTTGTTGATCAGTTATTGTTACTTGCGCGTTATGAAAAAGCAATTGACCCTTCTCAGTTAACCAGGATCAGCCCGGGGGATATCATAAACAAAATTATTGCAAGGCATGCAAGTTCAATTGATGAAAAAGGTATTTCGCTTTTTTTGAATATTGACGAGAGCCTTCGTGTACTTACTGATGAAATAATGATGGAACAGATAATTGAAAACCTGTTCAACAATGCTCTAAAATATTCCTACCCGAACAGTACTATCGGTATTTTTTCAAACAGAATTGACAAGGATGTTTTACTTACTGTAAAGGATGAAGGTATTGGCATGAGCCAGGAAGAGGTTGCTCTGATATTTAATCGCTTTTTCCGTGCAGATGAGTCAAGGAACAATAATGTGAGAGGGTATGGACTTGGTCTGTCTATAGCCAAACGTTTTGCCGACCTTCTGAATATTGATATACGGGTAGAGAGTATACCTAACAAAGGGTCATCTTTCACTCTCGTCTTTAAGGATTTGACTGCCTGACAATTTAAAAGACAATTCCTGCCGTTTACTCAAAATACCTGATACATGGAAAACAATCAGTGGATATCACTTAATCTTTTACTATTGATTTAAGCAAGTCTTAAGAATATCTTTATGATGTCTTAAGGGTGACAGACGTAAATTTGTCAGAAAAAATGTCAAACACAAACATCTAATGTTATGAAAACAAAATCTGTTTATCTTTTACTGATCCTCTTCATGATCACAGTCACCCAAAATTTGAATGCCCAGTCAGCTGCGCAGCAAACTATTAAAAATCTTCAGGCCGCTTATTTAGGCGAATCGACAGCAAGTGCAAAATATGCAGCATTTGCAAAGAAGGCACATGCTGAAGGTCTTGACAGGATAGGTCTTATGTTTGAAGCAACCTCAAAAGCAGAAAATATCCATGCAGGTAATCATAAAGCTGTCTTACAACAGCTGGGAGCTTCAATACCTGAACCTGATATAAAATTTGAGGTAAAATCGACAAAAGAAAATCTCCAGGATGCTTTGAATGGTGAATCTTACGAAATCAGTACAATGTATCCCGATTTTATTAAAAAAGCACAGGAAGAAAAGGTCTCTCTTGCTCTGATATCAATGAATTATGCTTATCAGACAGAAAAGAAACACAAAGCATTATATGACAAGGCAATTCAGGCTTTGCAAACAGGATCGGACAAGGATCTTTCTTCTGTCTACGCAGTATGCGGTACATGTGGTAATACCTATGACAGTGCAGCTCCTGAAAGATGTGGAATTTCAATGACTCCCAAAGACAGGTTCATCAACTTCTCTTTGTAATAAATTACTAAAATTATCATATGCCTTTTGTGGTTCATGTTACTGCAAAAGGCATTTGTTATTTCCACTGGCAGAAGAAATTGTAAATTTTAATTACGGCAGGAAACGGAATAACGGAGGGATTGGATGGGCAGATCATACTTTTCTAAATGCTGAAAGTGGTATTGCTCTTTCGAGGGGAGATTACATAAATACTTCACGGGGCAATAAAAAAGACTTTATAAGCGTCAGTTTATAAAGTCTTTACTCTGCCGGTAAAATCTGTTCAGATATATTTCTACGGTTTTTTCAACCTGAAGTAAATCTTGTAGTGAATTGATCTGTTGTCCTTTTTATCACCAACCAGAAAGAAATTGACCATGTCGCAGGTAGGATAAACATTCTTCCATTCGATAAAGGCAGTTGAATCGGCCCGTGACGGATTATGTAAAGGCAATCCGAATTCAGTAATTGTCTGAGGTGAAAAAGGGAAGTCCGGCTTATTGACAATCACTTCAACAAGTTTCCTTTTACTATCAAACCTGAATTCAGATGAATCCTTTTTAAAATACAGCATTATAAATCGCTTCTTTCCTATTATGATCCTGTTAAAAGATGTATCAGGTTTTTCTCCCATAATTTTTATAACTTTTTCCGGAGAGATGCCATAGTAAATCTTATTCGCATCGAAAAGATAATTCCTGTTTACCGGGTGCTGACATGATAATAAGTATAGGCTTATTATCAGAATGGGAGAGAAATATTTAATTTTTTCCGGCATATTGTCATTTCAGTTTATAGGTTAACGATAATGAGTATGATCTGCCCATCCGGTATCTGGTTGTATAATATGTATTATTGCCAAGAGTCATTTCTTCCGAATAGGTATTGTTTAAAAGGTTTTTAGCCCTGAATCGTAATGAAAAATTTCTCCCCAGGTTTTTCTTAACAGTGAAATTGAGATCTGGCATTGGTTTAAGATAGATAGATGGAAGATCTATCTGGTAAACGATCAGCCTTTTTCCTGTCATGTTGAAATTAACAGAGGATTCCCAGCCTTTATTATCATCTTCGTATGAAAGACTTGCATTTACAGAATAAGGTGCCTGGTTATACATTGGCCTTGTATCTGAAGCTCCGGGATCCCATACATGAATACTTTGCAGCTCCTCACTTGTTATTTTGGAGAAAGCATAGATATAGGAAAAATTAGTTGAGGCTTTAAAATGATGCATCCATGTGTCATTGGCTCCCAGGTATTTTCTCGCTTCAAATTCAGCTCCGTATAAAGTTGATTTGGAAACGTTCCTGTACTGGAACTGACTGCCTGAACCTCCTGCGCTGGGGATCTGCGTGTTTTCAATCGGCTGGTAGAAAGGTTTATAGAAAAGGCTTACTGCCAGGTATTCTCCATTATTGGGGAACATTTCCCATCTCAGATCATAATTATTGATTGTTGTGCTTGTCAGATGAGGATTCCCGTTCTGGATATATCCGCCAATGAAATCATATGTGGCAAGTGGTGCAAATTCTCTGAATGAAGGTCTTGCAAGTGTTCTGTTGGCAGAAAACCTGATATTCATTTCAGGTCTGAAATGATATGTCATAGCAAACGAAGGAAGAAAATCATTAACATCGATATTCCCTGTTGTACCATCAAATGCCTTAAGGTACATCTTTGTTCTTTCATAGCGTACTCCAGTAGTGACAGAAAGCTGATCAGAGACAGCACTTTCAATCATAATATAGGTTCCAAGCAAGTGCTGATAAGCATCAAAGTTATTTGGTGCAGCGAAATCGGTTATAAGGTAATTCCTGAGTTCATTGCCATTGTAACCAAGATTCGCATCTGTGAAGAATACTGATACGTCTCCGTCATATGTCTTGTTATAGTGAATGCTGTAGTAATATGCACTTTCCCTGAATGACCTTTCTTTATATGTGTATGCGCCTCCGAATTTAATTTTTGATTTCATTCCGGCCAGCACCACCGGCAGTGTAAAATCAATTTTGCTGTTATTGTTGGTTTCACTTAAATTTCTGAAATAGCGGTAAGGTTTTTCATTATTCCCTATATAGAAGATTGAATCACCCTGATCATTAATACTGTATGCGTTTCTGAGAAGTCTAAGGTCGGGCTGATTAATTGTTGAAATTGTATATGAATTACTCCAGTTAATAATGAGCTTGTTTAAAGAGTTAATTACATGTTCTCCTCTTATTTGTCCGTTTATAAATGAGCGCTCTGTATAGGAAATACCCCTGTTTTGCAGCCGGTCGGTGGAATCAGGATTTGTATCAAGCTTATAACCATCCTGGAACCTGTTATCACTTAACCCGCTCTGATTGGCCAGAAGACCAATGCTGATCTTATTAAGTGAGTTTATCTTATATGTGGCATTAAATAATGTCCCTAATAGCACTTCATCTGTTGACTTCTGTTCTCTTGTTGCTGACAGGACATCATTATTCAAGGTTGTTTGGCCCTCACTTATCCCTTCGTACACATTTTGAATACCATTCGTATAGTTTGTGAAATCCCTGCTATATGATAAACCGAAAATGAATCCCAGTTCCTTACCAAAGAGGTGAACCCTGTTTCCCACGGAAAAGCTCATATTATGGTCAAGAAACTGTGACTCTTTTGTTGGCTGGAACTGCCTGTTTTTAAATGCCCTTGAGACAGCAGTGATGCCTGCAGGATCGAGATATGGATCAGGAAAATTGTCCGGTGTATATTTTTTTATTTCAGCAGGCAGCGACCTGAATCCGTTATCAAAACCAAGAACATCAGTGCTGCTTCCTTTGGCTACCAAAAAGTTATCATTAAGGTTTGCCTGTTTATTATATTCAGCTCCAACAGATAACTGCAGGTTAAATGATTCAGGAAAATCTTTTGTAGCGATATCAATTATCCCTCCGGCAAAATCACCTGATAGTTCGGGTGTAAAGGTTTTGTAGACAATAATGTTATCAATCAGGTTTGAAGGAAACATATCAAGCTGAACGGCATTTTTATTTGGATCGAGGCTGGGTATATCAGAGCCGTTTAGGGTCGATTTACTGTAACGGTCACCCAGCCCCCTGACAAAGACATATTTACCATCGGATATTGTTACTCCTGTTACTTTCTTCAGGGCACCTGCTGCATCGCTTGCCCCGACCCTGGAAAACTGGTCGGATGTTATTGCATCAAAAAGTTTTGGTGATTTTACCTGGACCGTCAGCAAAGCATTTTCATTGTTCTTAAGTGCCTTCGCTGTCACAACAACCTCGCCCAGCTGCTGTTGGGACTGTTTCATTCTTATATTAAGGGAGGTGGTCTGGTCGGATTCAATACTGACGTTTTGTACTAACAGAGGCTGATACGAAACGTAGCTCACCCGTATATTATATGTACCCGCGGGGATGCTTATTAAAGCGTTTCCATCCAGATCGGTTATAGCACCCTTTGAGGTTCCGTCAACTGCAACGGTTGCACCAATGAGTGTTTCCCCTGTTAAGTCGTCAACCACAATGGCTTTAATAGTACCGTTAGTTCCGCTTTTGGGCCCGTTCTGGGCATGTATGTTAATTGTTTGCAGGATTAAAACTATAACAATGAATGTCTTTATTTTCATCAGAGGTTATTTTTGGTTTTTACATTCGTGCAGAACCCACATATTGGGAATGACTCTATACTTGTTAGTGGTTATATGGGTTCAAAAATTAATTATCAAAAAGGTCAGGGAGAGTATCTCGAAAAAATTTTAACCGCTAGGAGCGCAAGGAAGGCGCAAAGCACGTCCGGATGAAAGTCGTTCGGACGGGAACACGAAGGTAACTTTTATGATTAAGTACTCTGCGGTCTCTGCGTGATTTCCTGGCGCACTCTGCGGTTATAGTTTCAGATTCTTATAAACCCCCAATCAATCATTATTATTTGCTTATTACTTCCCAGGTTCTTGACCAGTTGGCAAAGAAAGCGCTGCCATTGGGATCAACTGCCCCTTTATAATTCTCATCTGTAAGGCCAAATGCAACAAGCCCTGAGGCAAGATTACTTGTTACGTCTGCAGCACCGGGCTTGAATTTGTCAGATCCTGTTCCAAAACCGGGATCAACAATAATGTTATGTGCCATCAGGTACTGTTCAACTCCGTATTCTTTTGCTGCATCAGGCATATCACTCAGCTGGAATACATTTGCATAGCCCAATGAATCATTTGTTGTGACGCCATTTGTGTAGATAACATTATTTTCGATTTTGATGTTTCCGTATCCTCCATCGGCAACACTTAACCACTGATCATAGCAGCTTGCAGACTTGCCATCAACTGAGTTGATCTTGTCTGTTCTTCTTTCCATATCGATGGGACCGTCAAATCCATAGAATATTGAGTTATAGAAGCTTCCGGCATAACCATCGCGCATGTAGAAAGTCTGCTTGTTACTTGCTGTGAGGCCGGAATTTTCTCCTTCACTGTAAAGCGTTATATTTGCCATTTTTGCTGTTGCAAAAGGTTTTTCAGGTTCATTGGCACCAACACCACCGTCAAGCTCAGCACCACGGGGATCACTACTCTGATTTGTTGATGCTTTTTTCCATACAAGGGCATTTTGAACAGTTCCGTGATAACCTTCGTCCTGATCGAGGCCATCATCACCGGCGTATGTAATTACAACATTTGTAATGTTAGCTGCACCACCGAAAAATTCTATTCCATCATCGAAATTTGCAAATATCTCTACATGGTCAATTGTTGTTCCTGTACCTACTGCGCCAAGAGAAATACCGTTAATTTCATTGTCTGCACCAATAACACTGCCTCCATGACGAACTGAAACATACTTTAAGGTACCTGAATTGTCTGTATCATCATCACCACCGTAAAGTCCTCTTGTTTCATCAACAGGTATGCCTTCTATCTGTTTTGAACCACCTTCAGCATTATTGTTTGTTGTAGCTCTTCCCAGAATGAGCAGGCCGCCCCATGTCTGAACTGCATCATCGGGAACCGAACCATTAAGATCGTCAGCCAGACCTGTGAAAATAATTGGTTCACTTTCAGTACCAACTGCTTCAATTTTACCTCCTCTGGCAATGATTAGAGCAGATGCTCCCGCACCCTGCCCGGGCTGACCTTTGATTACTGTACCTGGCTCAATGGTCAGAGTCTGGCCGTCGTTGACAAAAATGAATCCTCTTAAAATATATGTGGTATCCTTTGACCATGTAACCGTACCTGTCCCATCAGCACTGGCATATATATCTTTGGTTGCTTTGACAGGCTCGGCTGTCTTGTTAATAGAAGCACTACCATCATCCGATTTCTGGTTTTTGTCTGTTACAGAAAGGGTAACTGATCCTGCTCCTGTTGTTGCATCTGCAGTAAATGTTACTACAACTGTTCCGGATAAATCTCCTTCCCCGGGTTGTGTTTTAATAACTGCTGAACCTCCGTTCGACGAAACAAGTGCAGAAGCGTAGCCTCCGGGACTGGAAATAGTAAAACTTACATCAACAGAATTGTCAACCTGAACATCACTTGTGCTGGCCGGAGCAGTCACTTTTGGTCCGTCAGGTGCAACGGTAGTTTCGTCTTTTTTACATGAACTGGTAATTGTGAGTCCAAGGAAAAAAAGTAATACCATCAGGATGGATCCTTTTCCAAAAAGTAAATTAATTTTCTTCATTTTTTTCAAGTTTTGGGTTTTTATTATTTGTTTCTAATCTCTCAATCGAAAATTGGCAAGAGGATTTCTCCGGCAAATTTCTGCCAAATTGAAAAGTATCCGGTTACAGATCAGATAATGTTTCGTTACAAAACCGTTACACCTATAAATGGCTGATAGTTAATAAATAGCAATACTGCGCCAGGATACCACAGGGATAACCATGAAACCTGGTATAACCTCTATCCCGTCCCGATATCTACCGGAAGTTATCGGGATACTTAGAGGTGGTTTGTTAAATACAGATATTACCGGACCCCTCAAGTGGTCCGGGGGTGAAAATGACTCCAAAACTCCTTTGATCCCGCAGAAGTAATCAATGATTTTTTCAATTACGCATGGCTCTTTTGTGAAACTTATTAAATTTGTAACACGAATCAATAAAAAAATAACACGATGGCACTGGCACGTTTTGGCGTAAGTCTCGATGAGGATCTTCTGAAAGCATTGGATGATTATGTTATCGAAAACAGCCTTCCAAACCGCTCAAGGGCTATACGTCATCTTGTCGAAAAGAACCTTGTGGAAAAGAAGTGGCAATGTAATAATGTGGTTTCAGGGGCTGTTGTTTTGTTCTACAATCATCATAAGAGCAGTATAACAACAAAATCGAATGATATTCAGCATGAATATTACGATGTGATACTGTCGTCGCAGCATTTCCACCTTAACCACGAAAATTGTCTTGAGATCATAGCCGTAAAGGGTTTGGCAAAAAGGCTGACAGAGTTGTCGGATAAACTAATAGGGATGAAGGATATAATACACGGGAAGCTTGTAATGAGCCGCACAGAGTGATGAGCCGGTTAACGCGGACAATACTAAGGGTTAAAGAAAATACAGATAATAATACACCAGGAAAATAATCAGATATTATGCATATTCCCGATGGTTACCTGAGTCCACAGACTTATATCCCACTGTACGGAGTTTTTATTTCGGCAGCAACGGTTGCAGTGAAGAAGGTCAAAAAGACTGTTTCTGCAAAGAATATCCCATACCTGGGAATGGCGGCAGCATTTTCATTTATAATCATGATGTTTAACCTTCCTGTACCCGGAGGGACAACAGGGCATGCTGTGGGATCGGCTGTTATTGCCATAATATTCGGTCCCTGGGCTGCCACCATTGCCGTATCTGTTGCCCTTATCATTCAGGCCCTGATCTTTGGCGACGGAGGTATTACAGCCATAGGAGCCAATTGCTTTAACATGGCCGTCTTCATGCCTTTCGTGGCCTATTATATTTTTAAACTTATCAGCAGTGATCCGGCTAAGAAAAAAAGAGTATATCTGGCTTCTTTTATTTCCGGGTATCTGAGTCTTGTACTGACGGCCATACTTACTGCCGTGGAATTTGGTATACAACCACTCATAGCATCCACCGCCGACGGAAAAGCATTATATTGCCCTTACGATCTGGGTATTGCAGTACCGGCCATGGCCATTGAACATCTGCTTGTCTTTGGAATTATTGAAGGACTTATCACCGCCACAATAGTAAGCTATTTCCTGGCTAATGAACCGGGGCTTATATATGCTTTTAAAAGGAAAGATAACAATGAAACTGAATAGACTTCAAAAAAGAATACTTGTTTTCTTACTGGTGCTGTGCCTCCTCGCCCCTGCGGGTATTCTGCTTCCGATGCTCTTCGATGCCGGTGATGCCTGGGGAGAATGGTCCGCCCAGACCATAAAAGAATTTATCGGATATGTCCCCGAAGGCCTTGCAAAATATACCGGTGCATGGAAAGCGCCTGTCACTGATTATACTATTAATGCTGCCGACACATCAGTTGTTCACCAGTCAGGGTTCTATATTATATCAGGAATAATAGGTGCTACCCTTGCATATATTGTCATGCTGTTAATTTCCAAACTGTTAATAAAAGATGAAGAATAGTATCCCGTCATTTTTGCGACAACCGGAACAGGCAGGACAAGCAGGCATTAAGAGTGCAAAGCTTGCTTTTATAGACAAGACTATACTTAATACAGCGAAGGCTGTAAAATCAATTTATCTGCAGGCGGAAAATGCAGACAGGGATGGTTTCATACAAAAAATCAGTCCACATGTCAAACTGGTTTCCCTTATATACATGGTGGTTGTGATAAGTATTGCAGGCAATATTTATGCCCAGGCAACAGCTTCGACCTTCATCTTTATCCTGTTCCTTTTTTCACGACTCAGGATTACAGAGGTCTACAGGAAGATAATATTGCTTGCATTCCTTTTTGGATTTGTAGTGATCCTGCCTGCTTCACTTAACATTATAACAAAGGGAGAGATAGTTGTTAATCTTTTAAGCTTGGAAAGGCCGGTGCATTTCTGGATATATAATATTCCACAGAATATAGGTATTACAGATAATGGAATCCAGGTTGTCCTGTTGTTGTTTTTCCGGGTTCTGAACTCAGTTGCATTTGCATTGCTGATTGTTTATACAACGTCTTTCCCGGCTTTTATAAAAACTCTGAAGATAATATTTGTTCCGGATACATTTTTAATGATAATGTCGCTGGCTTACAAGTATATTTTTATTCTTTCAAGGACAATAGAAGAAAGTTATTTCGCCCTGAAATCGAGACTTTCCGGAAATATAAAGAGCAGCAGAATAAGAAAACTTGCAGGGGGAAGGATATTCTTCATTTACAAGCGGTCGCAAAGTATCTATGAGGGAACCTATTACGCCATGTTATCAAGAGGTTACAATGGCAGCGTACGACTTGCCGGGAGGACGGATTTTGTATTAAGAGATATTATTTCCCTTTTTATTGTTTTGGTTATGGGGGTGCTTATTATTCTAATTGGATGAAAATATGAACGATATAATTTCATTAAGAGCAGTTGATTATTCATATTACGGCAGGATTCCTGCCCTGAAGAACATTAATCTTTCTGTTAGGGAAGGCGAGATGTTTGCAATAATCGGTCTTAATGGCAGCGGCAAATCGACTTTGCTCAATCTTATTAATGCACTCATATTGCCTGATAACGGTGAATTAATTTACAAGGATATGCCTGTTACGGAAAGCTCCCTCAAGGGTGAAGCCGGCATGAAAATTCGAAGCAGCATGGGATACATATTCCAGAATCCCGATATCCAGTTATTCAATCCTACAGTATTTGATGAGCTTCTGTTTGGTCCCCTGCAAATGAATCTTCCTCCCGTGGAAGCTTGTGAAAGGGCAGAACAGACACTTGCTTATCTTGGAATAAGCTATCTAAGAGACAGGTCCGTCACCATGCTTTCAGGAGGTGAAAAGAAGAAAGTGGCAATAGCCTCTGTCCTGACAATGAATCCTGAAGTATTACTTGTTGATGAGCCTCTTTCGAGTCTGGATCCTAAAACACAGACCTTTTTCGTGGAGCTTTTAATTGATCTGAACCGGGCCGGTAAGACTATAATATTCACCACTCACCAGCTTGAACTGATTGATCACCTCGAACCGCGTGTAGCAGTACTCACTTCGGACCATACCCTGCGAAAGACATGTACTGCCGCGGAAATACTTGGCGACAGGGATTTTCTTGTAAGCATCAACCTCATCCATGAGCATGTCCACAAACACGGGGATGAGGAACACAGGCACTACCACTCTCATTATATTTTTCATAAGCACTGAAGCCGGTGTAACTGATTGAGTTCAGGTATCTGTTATTCAGTTTGGTTATGACCACAAAACTGCATGAAGGTTTCTCCCGGAGCTAACGTGTAATAAGCTATTATACAGGATACTGCGGCTTTTGTGTGTCCTTTGTGAAACAATTGCCGTTGTTTTATGTTTCACATTAAGTTTATCATTAGTTGTGGTTAAGACAGATGTGTAATACATATAAATTAAAATGTAATAATTATGGCAAAGCTTATATTAATAAGGCATGGAGAATCAGTCTGGAACAAGAAGAATGTCTTTACCGGCTGGGTTGATGTGCCTCTCTCTCCAAACGGCATTAAAGAGGCTGTTAAAGCCGGCGAACAGCTCGCTGATATAAATTTTGATATAATTTTCACCTCGGTACAGGTCAGGGCAATCGAAACGGCTGCCCTTGTCATGGCGCAGAACAAGAGTGAGAAGACACCTGTTGTGATTCACGAAGAAGGCAAGATGAAGGACTGGACAAAAATATACAGCGAGAAGATGGCAGAAAGCATTATCCCTGTCTACCGCAACTGGCATCTGAATGAAAGATATTATGGAGAATTACAGGGCAAGAACAAAGCAGAGACAGCAAAGCAATATGGCGATGACCTTGTGCACCAGTGGCGCAGAAGCTATGATGTTCCCCCACCTAATGGTGAGTGTCTGAAGGATACAGCTGCACGTACAATACCATTCTTCAGGGATAATATAATTCCTGAGCTTGAAAAAGGTAAGAATGTACTGGTGTCGGCACATGGAAACAGCCTGCGTTCTATTGTAATGCATATTGACAATCTTTCCGAGAAACAGGTGCTGGAACTGGAGATACCCACAGGGGTACCGCTGTTTTATGAATTCAAAAACGGGCAACTCAACAAGCTCAAATAGATTTTAACCACGGGGTAACACAGAGTTAGAACGGAGTAGGATAATTGGTAAACCACGGAGTAACACAGAGTTAGCACGGAGTAGGATAATTGGTAAACCACATATTTACACGGAGTTAGCACGGAGTAGGATAATTAGGAAACAGCGGGGTAACACAGAGTAGGATAAGAAGTAAAGGCTTTATATATTTTTGGTAATAAGAATTATTGAGCCTGTGAAAATTTTTGTGTAAACTGGTAACTGCCAGGTTTATCATTGCTAAATGATAATCCTTTCTATTCCATTCTTCAAAGACTTAACATTAAAATTTATGAGGAATCCTATCCTGCAGTCAGCTAATTTCATGTAGGTCATTATCTGAGCAAAATGGACAGGATTTAAAGTATCGACAGATTTTATTTCGATTATAACTTTGTCTTCGATAAACAAATCTATTCTATAGCCAATATCAAGTTTATTATCGTCATAAATTAAAGGCATTGGTTTTTGTTTCGTAACGGCAATACAATTTTTCTTCAGTTCATAAAAAAGACATTCTTCGTAAGCTGACTCCAGTAGACCGGGACCTAAAGCACTATGTACTTTATAGGCACAATTCAAAATAGAACGGGTTAGTTCTTCATGTAGTAAAGACATTACTGTATTTTTTTTTCGAGACTATATAAATTTACCATTATTTTTTCAATAACTTGGTGTAATGTTAATTAAAATGGACTTTATTACTCCGTGCCAACTCCGTGTTACTCCATGGTTGGATTAATTGGACAAATATCTTCTATAATAGGTTACATTTCTTCACTATCAAGTTTGAAGACCCAAGGATTTTTTACCTTTTTTAAGGACAACTACTTAATAATTTGGATATCATCTCTAACAATAATTGTAATTGCCCTTTTCTACTGGA
>JBJKPQ010000101.1:0-29758 GCA_046706305.1 Bacteroidales bacterium | reverse complement strand
GTTACCGGGTTAAGAGGACTGACAACGGGAATTGATAAAAAAATAAGCAATGCACGGTCCTATTTTCATCTCAGGGAGATAAACCAGGCACTTGCAACAGAGAATACGGACCTCAAAAACAGGCTGGAACGATTTGCCAGGGAAGAAAACTCTGTTTTTTTTTGGGTCTCCGATTCCATATATAAGCAGCAATACCAGCATACTTCTGCTGTAGTTATAGAAAACTCGATTACAAGGCAAAAGAATTTCTTTACGATTAACAAAGGCAGCCGCCAGGGTATCCATACTGATATGGCTGTTATATCGGAAGATGGCGTAGCCGGTATGATAGTAGGCGTCTCTGATAATTTTTCTGTTGCAATGTCTCTGCTTAACCTCGATTTCAAACTGAGTTCGAGGATGAAATCGAACGGGTATTTCGGCTCCCTGACATGGGACGGCAGAAACCCTCATGAAGCTATACTCAACGACATTCCTCAGCATGTGACAGTAAGTATAGGTGACACTGTTGAAACAACAGGTTACTCTGCAATATTCCCGGAAGGGATCAAGATTGGCGTGGTAGACAGTTACAAAAAGCCGGGTGGGGATTTTTACAAAATAACAGTAAGACTCTTTACGGATTTCAGAAAGCTTCATTTTGTAGATGTTATTGGTAATCTGAAAAAAGCAGAGTTGCTAAAACTTCAAAATCAGTATCAATGATCAATTCAATAATAAGATATTTCCTGATCTTTGTTTTCCTGGTGTTGCTCCAGATACTGGTGTTTGATAATATTCAGTTCAACGGGTATATTAATCCGTACATATATATAATGTTCCTGCTGCTGTTACCTGTTGAGATACCTTCATGGCTTCTGCTTATACTGGCATTTATTCTTGGACTTACAATAGATTTGTTTTCAGGATCACCGGGAATGCATTCGTCTGCCACTCTGCTTGCGGCTTTTGTCCGTCCATATGTCTTGAGGCTGATATCGCCAAGGGATGGTTATGAGTCAGGTTCAGAACCTTCTATGCTTACATATGGTTTCAGATGGTTCCTTACTTATACCGTTATAATCGTACTTGTGCACCATACAGCACTTTTTTACCTGGAAGTTTTCCGGTTAAGCGGATTTTTCCGGACATTTGCACGCGTATTGATCAGCTCATTTTTTTCCATTTCCTTTATACTATTTCTTGAATATTACCGTAAAGGTAAATAGTATAATAAAAATGAAAATCACATCTTTGCAAATCTGAAGAATAATATTGTCAGTTTGCAGGCATAAGGTATAAGGGTGATTTTTAAATCAAAATATCCGGTATATGAAAGATGCATATAAAAAGAGAAAAATTGTCATAGTCGCTATGATTCTCTTTGCATCTTTGGTACTTCTTACAAGACTTTTTATAATACAGGTAGCAACCAGTACTTACAGGGTCTCTGCTGAGAATAATGTTCTGAGATATGTTACTCAATACCCTGCCAGGGGGCTTATTTACGACAGGAATGGTAAACCGATTGTTTATAACCAGGCAGCCTATGACCTGATGGTTATACCTGCCCAGACCTCGAAAGATATCGATACCGCCGAGTTTTGTAATCTTCTTGGAATAACACCTGAGTATTTCAGTGAGAAGATGAAGGCAGCTTCAAATTATTCACGACGTGCTCCCTCCGAATTTCTGAAACAGATATCAAATGAGACTTATGCCAAATTTCAGGAAAAGCTGTTCATGTATCCCGGCTTCTATGTACAGCCAAGGACGCTGAGGAAATACTCAAGGCCTGTGGCAGCTCATATTCTCGGATATGTGAGTGAAGTAGATGAAAACACAATAAAAAAGGACCCGTATTATAAGGCGGGTGACTATATAGGCAAACTGGGGATAGAGGAATCGTATGAGAAGTACCTGAGGGGACGCCGGGGTGTGAAAATATACCTTGTCGATGTCTTCAGCCGCATCAAGGGAGCATATGCAGACGGTAAAATGGATACAGTGGCAGTACAGGGATCGGATATTACATCCACAATTGATCTGGATCTGCAAGAATATGGAGAAAAACTGATGGCTAATAAAAAGGGAAGTATTGTTGCTATTGAACCGAAGACCGGGGAAGTCCTTTCACTTGTCTCTTCTCCGTCCTATGATCCGGGACTGCTGGTGGGAAGAATTCGTTCCGAAAACTATGTGAAGCTTTTGGGAGACACCCTCATGCAGCCACTGTTCAACAGGGCACTGATGGCAAGGTACCCTCCAGGGTCGACGTTTAAGCCTGTCAATGGACTTATTGCACTGCAGGAGAAAATGATCAGGCCCTCAACCGAGTTCCCATGCAACAATGGTTACCTTTTTGTGGCATGCCATTCACACAGGTCGCCTCTCGACCTGCAGGATGCCATCATGATATCATGCAATGCCTATTTCTGCCAGGCTTACAGGAGGGTTCTTGAGAATCCGGACTATCCTTCGGTAGCTGCTGCTTATAACAAATGGAGAAGTTATCTTGATGAATTTGGATTCGGAAGGGTGCTTGGTACCGATTTTGTAAACGAGTTGCCCGGATTTATTCCGACCACCTCTTATTACGACAGGTATTACGGAAAAGACAGGTGGAAGGCATTGAATATTATTTCTATGGCTATAGGACAGGGTGAAATTCTTGTTACACCTTTACAGATGGCTAATATGACTGCTGCCATAGCCAACAGGGGTTATTACTATATTCCGCATATAGTAAAGGCAATTGGTGATAATGGCGCTATCAATAAAAAATATACGACAAAACACATTATTAACATCGATTCGACTTATTTTGAGGATGTTATAAAGGGGATGTACGGGGCTGTAAATGGTGATGATGAGAAAACAGCGGGATCTGCAGCTCTTAAGGATATAGTAATTTGCGGAAAAACAGGGACAGCACAGAACCCCCATGGTAAAGATCACTCTGTGTTTATCGCTTTTGCACCTATGGACGATCCGAAGATAGCCGTTATGGTGGTAGTGGAGAATGCAGGTTTCGGTGCTACATATGCTGCCCCGATTGCCAGCCTGATGATAGAAAAGTATCTTAAGGGAACTATTTCCAATAAGTACAGGGAACAAAGTATGATGAACCTGAACCTGCTCGATCAATGAGACGCAATATTAATATATGGCAGGGATTGGATAAGATAAGCATATTTGTCTTCCTGGCTCTTGTAATAATGGGCTGGTTCAATATATACGCAGCTGTGTATAACGAGGAGCATTCCGGTCTGCTTGACATGTCGCAGCGTTACGGAAAGCAATTTATATGGATTCTAGCGGCCCTGGTGATAGCCATATTCGTTGTAATTATCGACAGTCGTTTTTACTTCTTTTTCTCTTGGTTTATCTATGGTTTTGCAATGTTTCTCCTTGTGCTTGTTCTCATCGTAGGGGCACGGATAAACGGTGCACGGTCGTGGTTTGAGTTCGGAAGTTTCAGTGTCCAGCCCTCAGAATTTGCCAAGTTTGCTACTGCCCTGGCCCTGGCTGGATACCTTAACCTAAGGCGGCAGGAACTTACCAGGTTAAGGATGTTTATCCCGGCTTCGGCTATCATACTTTTACCTGCGTTTCTTACTGCACTGCAGCCGGACATGGGCTCGTCAGTTGTTTATTTTTCTCTGTTTATTGTTCTGTTCCGTGAAGGGATGAGTCCGTATATTTTTGTTTCCGGGTTACTGATGCTTGTTCTTTTCTTTCTTACACTGCTCGTTAATAACCTGTACCTCTCGGCTGTGCTTATAGGTATTGCTACAATACTTATATTTTTTATTACAAGAAGGTGGAAGATAGTGTCGGCAGGTGTTCTTGTCTTTGCCATCATAACGGCAGTATTATATGTTCTGAACCGTTTCGTAATCAGGTCGATGAGCAATGAACTTATACTTATCATAGCTCTTTTTCTCGCAGGAGTCACATATGCATATTATATCTATTACAAAAAGGTTTTCTCGATTCTTGTTATTTACCTCTTCCTGATAGGGAGCATCCTTTATGTTAATGTTGTCGATTATGGTTTTAATAATGTCCTTCCTGCACACCAGAAAGACAGGATAAACATACTTCTCGGCATAAAATCTGATCCGCACGGGACAGGTTATAATGTTAACCAGTCAATTATCTCGATAGGGTCGGGAGGAATTGCCGGGAAAGGGTTTCTACAGGGTACTCAGACGAAATTCAAATTTGTTCCCAAGCAGAGTTCCGATTTTATTTTCTGTACTATAGGTGAGGAGTGGGGGTTCCTTGGGTCATTTGTTGTTATCGGGCTTTATATCTTCCTGATGATGAGGATCCTTTTTCTGGCAGAACGGCAACGTTCCGTGTTCTCGAGAGTTTACGGCTATGGGGTTGTTTCAATACTGTTTGCGCATGTGTTTATTAATATAGGTATGGCCGTAGGCCTGGTGCCCGTAATAGGCATTCCGCTTCCATTTTTCAGTTACGGGGGAAGTTCGCTGTGGGGTTTCACAATACTCCTTTTTATATTCCTGAGACTCGATGCCAGCCGTACCGAGTACCTTGTTTGATCAGAAAGGTACAGTTATACGATGAGAGATATCTATCCCGAAATCATTTTCAACATAATCTATCAGCTGTGGAAAAAACTCCAGGAAATCTTCCTGTAAAGGATAGTAATTCTTTTTGAGAGCCCTTATGGCAAACCTTGTCTCCTTCGGAAGGGTTGAACGCTTGCTCAGGGTATTAAGTACATGACGTATACCTCCAATTGTCTGGTAGGTCTCAATCCAGTTATTAATTATAAAAAAGGGCATCATCTCCCGTACATTTTCCGGCAGGATGTCATAATTGTTGACAAGAGCCCTGTAAAAATTGTAGGTTACACTCTCAAGAGGTCTCCTGGAGAACAGATCCCATTCTTTTGTCAGAAAATGATCATAGATTATATCAGTTATTACACCCGCATACTTATGGTATTTCCTGGTGAAAAAAATCTTACTCCTGTGAACTACCGGATGCCTGTCGGTAAAATCATCAATATGCCTGTGCAGTATTATACCCTTCCTGATAAGATCCGGATATTTGAGGTAATCCCGGCCTTTTACATAATCACCGATATAATTACCAATAATAATTTTATCAGAATCGCCGGAGAGGTATATGTGTGCTAAAACATTCATATAAAGATATAATAGTACAAAGAATTTGCCATATACCATACTCAAAGGAAAACATTTTCTTTAACATGTTTTGAGCTCATGCCAGATATGCCCTTAACTGCATGTCAAACAGCAAATTAATGCACCAAAAAGGTCTTTTAAAAAATACCACCAATTACGCGGAATTTCAGTACGCAAATTATAAATTTGTTTGTTCATTTTAAAATGAAATGAAACTGTTTCAACAAATAAACATCAACTAAACAAGGAGGTTTTATGTTAAAAAAGAATGTCATCATAATTGGTGCAGCAGGTCGTGATTTTCATAATTTCAATACCTGTTTCAGAGATAATGAATTATATAACGTTGTTGCTTTCACTGCGGCCCAGATCCCGGATATTGATGGCAGAAAATATCCGAAGGAGCTTGCAGGAAGCCTTTACCCCGATGGTATACCTATTTTTGCCGAGGCTGATCTGCCCGAGCTTATCAGAAAATACAATGTTGATGACTGTGTTTTTTCTTACAGTGATGTTCCATATCAGAAAGTGATGGCAGTAAGTGCGATTGTAAATGCTGCCGGTGCCAACTTTGTACTTCTCGGACCTTCCGATACTATGATACCCAGTACCAAGCCTGTTATAGCTGTCGGGGCAGTAAGAACAGGTTGCGGTAAAAGCCAGACTTCAAGGAAAGTGATAGAGTTGCTTATGGAAAAGGGTATTAAGGTTGTGGCTGTGAGGCATCCTATGCCATACGGTGATTTGAATGCCCAGAAAGTTCAGCGATTTGCCGAGGTCAGCGACCTTGAAAAGCATAAATGTACTATTGAAGAGATGGAAGAATATGAGCCTCATGTGGTACGCGGGAATGTTATTTATGCCGGTGTTGACTATGAAGCTATTTTACGCGAAGCAGAGAAAGATCCCTCAGGCTGTGATGTAGTTCTGTGGGACGGCGGTAATAACGATTTTCCCTTTTATAAGCCCGATCTCATGATAACTGTTGCTGATCCTCATCGTCCGGGTCATGAGCTGAGATACTATCCGGGTGAAGTAACACTGCGTATGGCGGATGTGGTTGTCATTAATAAAATGGACAGCGCAGCACCCGACGACATCCAGGTTGTCAGGGAAAGCATAGATAAGGTCAATCCGAATGCCATAGTTGTTGATGGAGCTTCTCCGATAAAAGTTGACGATCCTTCACTTATTAAAGGTAAGAGAGTACTTGTTGTGGAAGATGGTCCTACCCTAACACATGGAGAGATGAAACTGGGAGCAGGTGTTGTGGCGGCCAGGAAATTCGGAGCATCAGAGCTGGTTGATCCCCGCCCATTCACTGTAGGAAAACTAAGCGACACATTCAGGATATATCCTAATATTGGAACTCTTCTCCCGGCAATGGGATATGGTGAAGAACAGCTTAAGGATCTTGAAGCCACTATTAACAATACCGATTGCGACGCTGTGGTAATTGCAACTCCTATCGATCTTAACAGGATAATCAAGATTACAAAGCCCAATACGAGGGTTTATTACGATCTGCAGGAGATTGGAGATCCTAACCTTACACAGGTGCTGGATGAATTTGTTAAAAAGCACAACCTGGGTTAAAGTAATTTACAATAAAAAAAGAGACTGTCAATAAGAAAAAGCCATTAACCGCAGAGATAGCACAGATGAAACACAGAGTAGGCAAAGGGTGGTAAATTATTATTATAACTTTATTCCCTTTGCGCTTTCCTTGTGTTCTTTACGGTTAAAGACAACTTCATCGACAGTCTCTTTCCTGTTGTATGTCTATTGCACGGTTTTCTTGTATTTCTCAACCCTGGCATCTTTTATTACACCGCTCCAGTTGAGTCCGAAACCGAAATCATAAGTATTGCCTTCCGAATCGACATGGCATGTCATATCAAATGGCACATCTTCTTTCTGAAGTTCAACTGTTTTCATATCAACCGGCATCTGCATCGGTAATAGTCCCGATGGTTCTGCTGTCCCTGATATAATATCGAGAATTGCCTGGTCCTGAACGTCGAATGTAACAATAATACCATCGGCCTGTTTTTCAAATTCGCTGAATATCATTGGTTTAGACATAGCGATTGATACTATTACAGGCTTATTCTTCATTGCTTTCCTGGTGTCGAGGATCATCTTAAGGTCGCCGGCATTTGATGTTTTTACAGATTTGCCCCTGTATGTCCTGTTAGTAAATGATTCAAAGGGATCACCTCCGGCGATACTGGGATCCCTGGCGTATTTGGCAGTATAAGGAAGATACTGCAGGCTTATTGGCACATAACCTGTTCCGCCTTTCTTTACATCGGCCGGGTCGTATCCCGATCCCGATTCCGGACTTCTCACAATAACGAGTGCAAAATCGGCTTTGGCAGGATTATCTGTAATATTATAATATTTTGCCACAAGGTCCATATTAATTGGATAATCAGTTGATGCAGGAATTCTGTTTCCGAAAAATCCTACTGACTCGGGAGTTGTCCTTTTGGGGATATACACGGTCTTTTTCTTTTCCACGGGAAGGGCCTTATTCCTGTTTTTGAGCATCACAACGGATTTTAGCTGTGCCTCATATCCTTCTCTCATGAATCCTTCATTCCCTACTGTTGCTTTTGTCTTTTCAACATCAAGGTATGGATTTTCAAAGAGGCCGACTCTGAAGATATTCCTGAGTAATCTGACAGCAGATTCTTCCATCCTGTTTCTCATGAATTTTTCACCATGTTCCTTAACTCCCATCTGGTAAGCTTCAATAACAGGTCCGGCATCATTATTCCCTCCAAACTGGTCTACGCCGGCCATCAGTATCTTATAATGTCTTTCAGGCACAGTGAGTTTCTCGGCACCCCAGCATGTTGTTCCAAAGCTGGTGACAGATGTTTCATCATGTGTTACACCCCAATCGGTGCAAACCACACCGTCGTAGTGGTATTTACCGCGCAGCAGATCGTTGATTATATACCTGCTGTAGCTGTTTCCAACATTTTCATGGTAAACCGTATCTATGTCCCAGGATATTGTATAATAAGGCATTACAGCAGAGGCCATCTTTGTTTTACCGTTAAGTTTCATTGCCCCCTCGGTAAAAGGTATCAGTTGCTGAGCCAGGTTATTACCTGGATAAACAGCATATTTGCCAAATGCGAAGTGGGCATCACGACCACCTTCTTCAGGTCCGCCGCTCGGCCAGTGTTTGATCATTGTATTAACGCTTGTATAGCCCCAACCGTTGGCAATCTCCATAGAATCCACAGAAGTCTGGAATCCATCGGCATAAGCCCTTGCCATATCAGCTGATAGCTGCGGGCATTCACCAAATGTCCCGTTAACCCTTGCCCAGCGTGGTTCTGTTGCCAGGTCTATCTGCGGCGACAGGGCTGTTGTGATTCCCAGTGCCCTGTATTCTCTGGCTGCCACTCTTCCGAATTCTTCCACAACAGAAGGGTCGAAAGTAGCTGCCAGTCCCAGCGATCCGGGCCACATTGATATCTGCCCTGCAGAACCCACATTGTACTCTGCATTTGATACTGCACGGTGGCGTGGGTCAGAACTATTGTTTGAAGGTATTCCAAATCCTATTTTCTCACACAGAGCCTGTACATTATTATTCCATTCAGCTGCAATCTCCGGACTCTGCACTGTAGTTATCAGTACATGACGCAGATTATCGTCAGTAAGGAATTTTTTCTGCTGATCGCTGAGATCCGAAGGTTTTGCACCGCTTTCCCCGAAAGGTTTACCGTTATAGGTGCCTGCTCCCAGCCTTGAATTTGATGCCGGTATCGACTGGTGAGCGCTGTAAAGCATCAGGCCGGCTATTTGCTCAACTGTCATTCTTGAAGCAAGATCTTTAGCCCTGTCGTCGGCGCTGTTTCTCCAGTCTTCATAGGGATCAAGCTTACCGTCCTTATTAAGATCTTTAAAGGCGAAACCGTTGACGGTAATTATTTTAACGCCGGAAGTGGTATCGTAACCAAGGGTCTGTCCTCCTTTGTTGGTTACGATCCTGATTGATCCGGAACCTGTTTCGCTCCATTTTTTGCAGCTGCCCAGGGTCAGTATGATTGCAAGTGCAGCCGCCGCGTAAATTGAAAATTTGAGGTTCTTCATGTCAGGTTTTTAAAGTAATTGATTGAGAATATGTTATTTATTTAAGTCTTTCCCGTAACTTTTTTCCATCCTCCTCAAACCCCGGTTTATTAAGAAGAGCAAACATATTACGCTTATAGGCTTCCACACCTGGCTGATTGAATGGATTAACCCCGAGAATGTAACCACTAATGGCACATGCCATCTCATAGAAATAAATGAGTTGTCCCATGTAATATGCATCCAGCTTTGGTATACTGACAGTTATTATTGGCACATCACCGTCGTAATGCGCAAGCATGGTGCCTGCTTCTGCATTGTGATTTACATCAGAAAGTCGTTGACCTGCGAGGTAATTTAGTTGATCGGAATCATCATTTTCTTTTGGGATTTTGACCGTGTTATCTGGTTTCCCGATAGATATAAATGTTTCAAATAATAATCTCTGCCCTTCCTGTATATATTGTCCGAGAGAATGCAAATCAGTTGTCAGATCTACGGAAGAGGGGAAAATGCCTTTGCCGTCTTTCCCTTCGCTTTCACCGTATAATTGTTTCCACCATTCCGAGAAATAGTGGAGCCTTGGGGTGAATCCCACCTGTATCTCAACAGGTCGTCCTCCACTCAGCAGCAGGTTCCTGGCTGAGGCATAAAGCAGGGCCGGGTTAGATGACGTATCGTGGTTGTCCCTTGTCTGTTCGAGCATAGATTTAGCTCCTTTAACAAGTTCACGGATGTCAATCCCGCTAACTGCAATAGGGAGAAGACCAACCGGGGTAAGTACCGAATAGCGTCCCCCTATATTATCAGGTATGACAAATGTTTTATATCCGTGAAGCTCTGCAAGAGGACGCAGAGCTCCTTTTTTTTCATCTGTGATAGCTACTATTCTTTTTGCTGCTTCGTCCCTGCCGACTTTCTTCTCGAGGTGATCCCTGATTATCCTGAATGCAATGGCCGGCTCAGTTGTGACGCCCGATTTAGAGATAACCATAATTGAATAATCGCGTTCGTTGAGAAGATCAAGAAGATCAGCCAGATAATCCTCGCAAATGTTTTGCCCGGCAAAGATAACATCATGAAAACTATCCTTCCTGTATGCCGAGAATGCATTTGTAAGTCCCTCTATAACGGCTCTTGCTCCCAGGTATGAGCCACCTATGCCTATTACAACGGTTGTATCGGAGACAGATTGAATGTAAGAAGCGGTTTCCTCTATCCTGTCAAGTTGTTCGAGGATATCATCAGGAAGTGTTAGCCATCCGAGAAAATCATTACCCGGACCAGTTCCGTTATTAAGACTGTCAATATGTTTTAATGATTGTTGTGCTAAAGCTTTTATGTCGTCGAATGCCACAAATTTGTCAGTATGCCGGAAACTGACACTCAGATTTTCTTTCATTGTATTGAATAATTTATTGTCGTAAAATAATTTCTTTTGTTTTTAAAATTGTGCTGCTAAGTTAATTAAAAAAGCCATCGTATTTGTAACGATGGCTTCTAATAATAAAGGGAATATATATATTGATTGAATATTATCTCTTGTGTATTCCTCCTGCACTTGAAGAGTGGAAGTCAACATATTTTGGATCTCCCCTGTAATTAATGTCTCCTGCACTGGATGCCCTTGCAGTTATCTTCTCCGTAACATTAATATCAGCATCCCCTGCACTCGAAACAGAAACATAGGCTTCCCTTACCTCCAGATCATAAGCATTAAGGTCGCCTGCACTGCTCAGGTCTGCATCAAGCTTATCGGCTTGTCCTTTCAGTGTCATGTCTCCGGAACTGCTTATATTTACCCTGAGGTCGCCGGTATATACTTCAAGTTTAAGGTCTCCGGCACTGCTGGCTGACAGATCCAGTTTATCGCTCTTTACCGGTGATTGTCCAATTATGTTACCAGCACTTGTTGAGCGCAACGACCTTATCTCTGGCATTGAGACATAGACTCTCATCCTTTCGGCCTTTCTGATGTTAGCATCGGTATAAACATTAAGTTCCCCGTTACGTACTTCTGTTCTGATATATTCCTGAAGATTCTCATCCGATTCAACGGACACTGGTCCGGCATCGCCCTGTGTAATATAAACATCAACCCCGGAACTGGCTTTTACAGACGTGAAAGATCCAATGTTTCTTTCTTTTGTAACTACATTGTGGTTCCCATAAACAGTCTTTCGGAACTGGCCTGACGTACAGGCAGTAAAAGCAAAGATTGCAATTGTTACGGCAATAATTCTCAAATTTTTCATGTGTCGATAATTTTTTAATTTATAGGTCATATACCTGCCGGTTGTCAGACAGGGAACCCACAATTATTGAAATTTCTTTTTTTAGTGCTGATCGTTCAATAGTGTGGATTTCATATCATTTTCTTATTGTTTTTAGTCATTCAACTGTAATAAAGACAGGTTAGAAAATGATATGTTGCATATCAGACAAAAAAAAATCAGACGGAGGTAAGACGCTGGTCTAATACCATTTAAAGATCTTCAGCCCGGCAGAAAAGAAAACTGTGCCTATTGTTAACAGAATGAGAACCGGTATAGCCACTTCATGATAACCAGCTCCTTCATTGAAAATACTTCTTACACCATCGGTAAGCAGTGTAAGAGGCAGGTACTTTATTACACCTATACTCCAGTCGGGGAAATTCTGGTAACTGAAAAAGATTCCTGAGAGGACCATCATCGGAAAAACAACAAAGTTGATAAGTCCGTTACCTACTTCGGTATTTGAGGTATTGGACGACACAAAGACAGCAATTCCCGCAAATGCCACATTACCTGCAATATAAATAATCAGCAAGGCGGATATGTCTCCCTGTATCCTGACACCGAATACAATGATGGCGAATATTAGCAGAACAAGCGATTCAATTATGTTCATCAACACTCTTACCGCAATTAGGGCAATCAGGAAATGAGATTTCTTCATTGGTGTTGCCACAAGCCGCCTCAAAAGTTTTTTCGATCGTTTCTCAATTATCCCGTAACTGATGCCCCACATGCACGACATCATTACACCCATAGTTATCAGACCCGGCACAAGGAAATCAATATACCTGGTTCCTTTCACAGTAAGCGGTTTTATTTCAGCATTGTTACTGGCAGCAGGCTTATCTGTCCTTCCAATGACAGGCATCAGCTTTAAATATGTAAGTTCAGCGTCGGAATTCATGGGGTCAAAAAGATACTCCACCGAGTCTTTTGTCCCTGTAAGGATTACATTTATTGTACCACGTTTTAGAAGTTTTACTGCCTCGTCATGGTTCATGTCATAAAAGAGGAAGATGGAATTACCCAGCTTTTTGTCATTTATTGAGAATTTCCACTGCCATGTTTCGGAATTCTTTTGTGTATTCTTTTCACATTTTTCATCCAGGAAGGCTGTAAAAGAAGGATTAGAGCTTATGCCGGTGTTTTTAGCGCTGCTTTTTATTACAGCTATTTTACGTGTTACATCAGCTTTCTTTGTAAAAGCCAGTCCCAGGCCCAGAGACATAAGAATCGGAAACAGTATTCCCCAGAACAACACTCCAGGTTCCCTGATGATTTCACGGAATAGGGCTGTAATAAGTCTCCACAGCTGTCTCAGGTGCAAAAATCTATTCATTTATCTTCCTTCCTGTCAATGAAGTAAAAAGATCGTCGAGAGTCCTTCTCCGGCATTCCATGTGTTTTAAGCTTATTTTTTCAGCTTTAATGGCTTCCATGAACCTTGGAAGTTCTGTTTCAAAATTGTCAAGTGTAATAAATCCTTTCTCGGGGGTATCGCCTTTGATAATGTCAAAAGGGAAAGAGGAACTTTTATCACCAATCTTTTCAAGACTTTGATCGGCAATAAACTCCACAACCTTTTGCTGTGTGTCATCTTCAAGAAGCTGTTGAAGAGTCCCTTCCTTTAAAATAGTTCCATTATCCATAATGATAATATAATCGCAAAGGTTCTCGGCTTCTTCCATATAGTGTGTTGTAAGAATCATTGATGTCTCGGATTTTTCCCTGAGATCTCTGAGAATATCCCATATCTCTCTCCTGGCATTAGGATCGAGACCGGTGGTTGGTTCGTCCAGTAAGAGAACAGCAGGTTTGTTGATAAGGGCTATTCCAATAGCCAGCCTCTGGCGCTGTCCGCCTGAGAGGTTCACAACATATGATTTTCTTTTTTCTTCAAGATCGACAATTCTTATTATCTCTTCCACCCGATCGCGTCCAATGTTAAAAAAACCGGCAAAGAGCTGCAGTGTTTCAATCACCCTCAGCTTGTCGATAAACCTTGTTTCCTGGAGTGAAAGGCCTATTATGCTGTGAAGTTCATCCTCATTACCCTTCCATCTCTTACCCATTATGGTTATTTCCCCCTCATCAGGTTTCTGTATACCCTCAATCATTTCCACCATTGTTGTTTTTCCTGCCCCGTTCGGACCCAGAAGGGCAACAAATTGTCCGCGTGTTATTGAGAAGCTGATTCCCTTTACAGCCTGGACATTCTTAAATGATTTCCTTACATTACTGACCTCTATGACCTTATCGGGTGCCATTTTCAGATAAACAGGTAAATATTATTTTTTGTTGACGATACGATATTGCAGTATGATAATATCGTGGAGTAAAATTACAAAAATGTATTCAGGGAAATTTATTATTTGGTGCCAAACAACCTGTCCCCGGCATCACCAAGCCCAGGCACTATATAGCCGTTTTCATTAAGCCTGTCGTCAAGGCCGGCAAGATAGATCTGTACATCGGGGTGATCATTCATGATCCGTTCAACTCCCTGTGGAGCACCTACTATGCAAACAAGCTTGATAGTCCGTGCACCGTGGTCCTTAAGAACACGTATGGCATCAGTTGAGCTTCCTCCTGTTGCAAGCATGGGATCAAGAACCATAACAACAGCATCACCAAGGTTTTCGGGGAATTTGGAATAATATGTCATTGGTTTAAGGGTAGCATGATCGCGATACATCCCAATATGGCCAATCCTTGCATTCGGGATAAGATCGGAAATACCATCAACCATTCCAAGGCCTGCCCTGAGTACAGGTACCAGTACAATATCCATGGCGAGTTCTTTCGTATTGCACTCACCAATAGGCGTTTCAATTGTAATATCTTTCAAAGGGAGGTCGCGTGTAATCTCATATGCCATGAGAGTTGCAATCTCTCCTAGTGTCCTTCGGAAATCCCTTGTAATTGTTTCCTTGCGTCTTAGTATTGTTAGTTTATGGGTAAGAAGAGGGTGTTTCAGAAGATTGAGCATAATAATAATATATCGTTTCTTGTAATTTTCAAAGATAATAGAAATTTAACCATGTATTATAATTTTTTGAAGGCTGCATATATCCACGTATCATTTGTATAATGCTATGATAATTAAATAACTAAACAAAACTAATGTTGATATTGTTGTATAATTTTAATAAATTTACTTTCTGTATTATTAACATAATTCTGTTGGAATAGTCGTAATCATTTGCCTGCCGGTATTTAATGTATGCAGGCATTTGCTCCGTACTTAAAAATAGTCGTTATGCTTACAAGGGCTTTTATCCATATGGTTTATCTGGCTCTTTTTATCGTACCGGCACAAAAAGGTGTAAGCGATGTATTATTTACAACAACAGGTAATTCAGAAGATAAATCAAGTTTTGGCCTGTTTAATGAAGATAAGCCACTGGAGACCACTCTTGTTTTTGATCTCGCCTCTTATATAAGGAATAAGCCGAAAGACGGGTACCTTAAAGCAAATATTACCTTCCATTTAACCGGCAAGGACTCAGTTAACAGGGAAATAAGGCTTAAAACAAGAGGTATTTTCAGGAAGAGTTATTGTTATTATCCGCCTATTGAACTCAATTTTAAAAAGGTTGATTTCGGATTCACCGACCTTGATAATATATCGAAGCTGAAGATGGTATTGCCATGCAGGGCCGGCATAGCAAATGAAAAATATATTCTGAAGGAGTACCTTGTATATAAGTTGTACAATGTATTGACTGATACAAGCTTCCGGGTCAGGCTTCTGAAGCTGACATGTGTCGATTCGGAGAAAAGGAAGAAATCATACAGCCAGTACAGTTTCCTGATAGAGCCTATCGAGATGCTGACTGCACGAACAAACAGTGTTCAGGTTAAATCCAAAACTCTTAACCAGGCCAACATTACTCCCGGAATAATGGACAGGCTTGCTATTTTCAACTATATGATAGGTAATTTCGACTGGTCTGTTCCCGGCCAGCACAACCTGAAGATAATTAAGCCTCTTGTAATTGACTCAGCACAAAGAGGTGTAGCCATTCCTTACGATTTTGACTGGACGGGTATTGTGGATGCTTCATACGCTGTACCCGCTGAGTTTATAGGTGTCGATAATGTCCGCCAGAGACTGTTCCTGGGGATATGCAGGGACAGGAAGGTGTATGAGAATGACCTGAAGGAGTTTATTTCAAAAAAGAATGAGTTTTACAGGGTGATTAATGATTTTGAATACCTCGATACGCGTGATAAAAAGGGTATTATAAATTATCTCGATGAATTCTTTGATAATCTTGAGGGGAAAAATAATGTGGTGGATATTTTCCTCAGATCGTGTAAAAAAATATAACCTTTAACTATTATTATTTATGGAAAATTTCTTTGACCTGGCCAACCAGACTTTCCTGGGCATCATGATCCGTTTTGGGATCGATATCGTTTTCCTGTTCTTACTCATTCGTATTGTATATTTCAGATATACAAGGAAGGAAAAATTCTTGTTCACCTTATTCCTGATGGGGATTATTACTTTCTTCATCAGCTCCATGCTGAGAACGGTTTTTGTCGATATCGGGATGGCTTTCGGTCTGTTCGCCATTTTCGGGATCATGAGATTCAGAACAAGGAATTTCAGCGTAAAGGATATGGCTTATATCTTTACAACAATTGGCATCTCTGTAATAAACTCGCTCAAGGTGCTGAAATTTCCTCTGTTGGGAGTGTTGGTCATTAATGTTCTGATAGTTGTTTCAGCATTTTTACTTGAAGAATATATTAGCAGGCACAGGTCTGAATCTTATTCCATAACTTACGATAATGTAGAATTACTGATGCCTGATAAGAAGCAAAAGCTATTAAAGGATATCGAAACTATTACAGGAAGGAAGATTCTGCAGGTTAAGATAAGGAGTGTAGATTATAAAAGGAAGAAAGCACTTCTTGAAATACGTTGCAGAGCCTGATTCACGGCTTTTAGCTGTCATGAAAACAAGGGCTGAGCTTCTCACTGCAGCAATAAAAGATAATCAGAATTTTATACCAATTGCGGAAATATCGTCTGTCTGTTCCGTTCCTGCACTGTTCCGCCATTTTTCAATCTCATTAAAGAGAAGGTCGTGCTGTACCGGCATGGAATTTCCCTGTATCCCGGTGAGAAATTTGTTTAGCCTCGTCCTGGTATACCTTTTATTGTTTTTACCGCCGAACTGGTCGGCAAAGCCGTCGGAAAAGATATATAATGTATCTCCGGGCTTCATTTCTCCTGACCATGATGAAAATTTATAGCCTGTACTATTACCGATTTCCACCGGAAAATGATCAGGCCTTATATCTTCCACCTGCCCGTTGCTGATATGAAAAACATTGTTTCCCATTCCGGCAAGGGTCAGGATGTTGTCCGAAGTGTTATACCTGCACAGGGTTATATCCATATCATCTTCAAGCCCGTAGCCATGCAGATCACGCCTGAGGAACCTGTGTATACTTGAATAGAGCTGATCAAGTATTGATGAAGGTTCGGTGTAGCCTTTAACATTAACAACCTGATCGAGGTTCCCATAGCCAATTGTACTTATCAATGCTCCGGGAATACCATGGCCGGTACAATCGGCAAGTGCAAAAATGATAAGATGGCCTGTCTTGCTGAAGAAATAAAAATCGCCGCTAACAATATTTTTGGGTTTATAGAGCACAAAGCTTTCCGGGAAGCATTCCCTGATAAAGATGTTTTCAGGAAGGAAGACTTCCTGTATATGACTTGCATAATTATAACTTCCCCGGACTTCCATTATTGAAGCTTCAATCTTGTTTCTTATTGATATAAGCCGCTCCGATATTTCAGGGGAAGATCCGGTAATGGCTGATATTTCCCTGGCGAGGTTATTAGTTTCGGACAGGAGTTTCTGTATTGTGCTTTGTGGTTTAAGAGCATAGGATAACCTGCTTATCCTGCCCGGAGCAACAGGATAGGCATCATAACCAATGTCTTTAAGCAAAGCAGGTATCAGTCTGACAAGGGCACGATCCTTTTCTTTTTCCGATTCCTCTAGTTCTTCATATTCTACAAGTCCGGGATGGATCTTCCTGTTATTGTCCCTTTCTTCTCCGTAGTGCCAGCCATTGAGTCTTTTTTCCCAGCACCACCTCAAATGTTCGACACGGGCCATCGATTCAGTCTCTTTTTCGCCAAGAATCAAAGCCGGTGTCCGGAAGCCCTTTAATGCCGGCCGTAGCTTGTAGCCTATCGATAATAGTTTTGTAGGGATATGGTAAGCATTATCGAGATTAGAGTGTTGTATTTCAACAGGCAGGTCATCGAAGTTTTCAGGGTAAACAGCAGGAGAACATGAATATCCTGAAAAAAATCCGGGGAGGGATTCGCTCCTGTTCCTGTTTTTTACCTCCTGCAGGTATTTCTTATGGATGACCCTGGCAAGCCTGTTAACAACTGCAAGGTCTATCTCCGTAACTTCTTCTGACCTGATTAGCTCAAAACCCGCTTTTCTGAGCCGGTATGGAATAAGCAGGTTTAAAACAGTCAGCTTATCTTTTATTTCTATTCCCGCTTTCTCACTTATCCATGATAACGGATGTTCAATCCTGTTTGAATTTTTTAAAGGTCTTGTTTCTTTATCTGAATCAATTAATAAGCCATAAGTTTTATTATCGATATCATTAAGCATTTCAATTTCAGGACCGGTTATAATACATGTATGGCAGAAGTTGTCGAAAGGACGGATGAAAAGTCTTAGTTCTGCAAGCTTTGCCGGTATTCCTTCAGCAAATCGGTACCATATCTCCCTGATGTGCTGTTGCAAATCACTGAAAGGCTGGAATATTCCTGTTACTCCGGCAGTCAAATTGAATTCAGACAATGCATCTTCATAAAGACCTCCGGCAATGGTATCTGTCAAATGCCCGGGAGGGTCATGCCTGATGACATCCTTACTCCGGAACGGCTGTTCACTTTCCCGGTATAATACTTCTGACCACATAAGAATAGCCGGAATTTTATTGCTTGCTACAGAAAGGATTAATTCATTTTCTGACGGAATTCAAAAGGCAGCCTGACTATCTTAGACATTTCCTGTCCGGCTTCCAGCATATCAATATCATCTTCTTCATAATGCCAGTTTATCTTAACATTAAAACCTTCAGAACGCAGATGAGCCAGTATCTTGCAAATGTCAAGGATCATCTTTCCGGAGGAAGAATTGAAGTACTCAAAATCAAAATTAAAAGGAATAGTGCCGGATTTGTCTTCTGAGCGGAGCCTGTTTTTGCTGTATTCCTCAAGCCAGGAAATTATCTGTCCGTAGAACTCCCTGATATCGGGAGGACGCGATTCACCTTTAATTTCAAATACATTGGTATCCGGATCTAAAATTACATTCGGTGAGTTAACCGTGGGGTCAATAATTAACTTTCTCATGATATTTATCTATTGAAATCCGTAGTTCAAAATATGAAAGGTCGTTGCAGGCTTTTTTAAAAGAATACTGCAGATCGTGACCCGATTTACGCCTCATCAGAATACATCCCAGTCCCGATCCGTTTCTGTTTTTTTCCGGCTGTTTTAGTATATTTTCTTCATACAGTTCGGCCAGTTCACGGTTGTTAAGGCTGTTAAGCTTTTTAAGGCAGTTATCTATTTTTCCTGTAAGGTCACCGGCCACAAGGTTCCCTGTTTTTATGACAATCATGTCATCATCTTCCCTGACCGAGACCGAGGGTTGGTAAGAATTATTGCCTGATGGACAGGCAGCCGAATGGTTAATTATATTTTCGAGGCTTTCGACAAGGACTGAATACACTCTTTTACCCGTTATTTTTTCAAGATCCCTGAATTGCCCTGATTCCCTTAGCTGAACCAAAAGTCCATCGATTTGTTTGTAATCTAAAGGTCCGGTAAATGATAAAAATACTTCCTGGCTACTCATACAACATAATTAATAATTTCTCTGAATGCGTTTTAATTACTAACTTGAATAGCATTAAACAAAGATAATGTTTTTCAGTAGTTCCTTTAAAATTCTTATTTACATTTTACAAAGGCATCTTAAACTGTAATTATATGAGTGAGAAAATATTAAAGGCCCTTATGAAACTCTTTGCACTGATAGGCGATATCCATGATGATAACGTCACTTCGGGCAGGGAAAAGGAACTCGTCAGAACCTTCCTCTCACGTCAGCTTAACAATGAACTTGTAAAAAGGTTTATTTCATTGTATGAAGAATACCTCGGGACGTACAAATCGGAAAGTATTAAAAAAGGCAGTGTAAGAGAAAAAAAACGGATTTCTCTTAATTCGATGAGAATTCTCGGTATATGTGAACAGATAAATGAAGAGCTTGAGCAAAAACAGAAGCTCTTTGTTCTGATTCAGCTTCTTGATTATATATCACTTGGAGAGGAAATTACAGAGAATGAAATCGAATTTCTCGATACTGTGGCAATGTCGTTTTATGTGCCTGATGATGAGTATACAGATATTAAAAGCTTTGTTGTCAACGATTTAAAAGGGATAAAAAATTCAGGGAGGCTTCTGGTAATTGATAACAGGGGAAAAACCATTGAAGGGGCAAAACACCTTTATGATAATATAGACGGACAGATACTGATAATGCATGTGTCATTCACAAACACTTATATACTCAGGCATTACGGGAATGAAGATCTTTACCTCAACGGGCAGATAATGAGTTATGGCCGTACATATATATTCGATCACGGGGCGGTTATCAGGGGACATGCCATCAGCACAATTTACTATACCGAAGTTGTTAGCCTGATAAGCGATACGAAGTATGACAGGAAGGTTCTTCTGACTGCACAAAATGTTTCCTTTCGCTTCAGGCGAAGCAGGAACGGGATACACAATATGAATTTCAACGAGGAATCGGGTCAGCTTGTCGGAATACTGGGAGGAAGTGGTGTAGGAAAATCAACGACACTGAGTATCCTTAACGGTACTCTAAAGCCACAGGAAGGAGAAATTCTAATTAACGGGTATAACCTCTATGATGAGAGAGAAAGGGAGCAACTGAAGGGAGTAATCGGCTATGTTCCACAGGATGATCTTCTTATTGAGGAGCTTACTGTTTTTCAGAACCTCCTTTTCAATGCCAGGATGTGCCTGGGAAATCTTGATGAAGGAGCTCACATTGAAGCTGTGAACCAGGTATTGACCGACCTTGACCTATATGAGATAAGGGATCTGAAGGTGGGGAGCCCCCTGAAAAAAGTGATTAGCGGAGGGCAGCGTAAGAGATTGAATATTGCACTTGAACTGATACGGGAGCCGGTGATTTTATTCGTCGATGAGCCTACATCGGGGCTCTCCAGCACCGACTCTGAACTGGTAATGAACCTTCTTAAGGAGCAGACTTATAAAGGGAAGCTTGTTATTGTCAATATTCACCAGCCTGGATCCGACATTTACAAGATGTTTGACAGGATAATGATCATCGACAGAGGCGGATACCAGGTGTTTTACGGGAATACTTCCGAAGCTATAGTATACTTCAAGACTTCTGCTGATATGGCTGATCCGTATGAGGACCAGTGCTCGAAGTGTGGTAACATAAACACCGAGCAGATACTTCAGATACTTGAGGCAAGGGTAGTGGATGAGCATGGCAAAGCAACACGTACCAGGAAAATATCCCCTGAGGAATGGGCGGGAAAGTTCAAAGAGTATTATTCAGGTAATACAGGAGGATCATATAGTGAAAAAAGGGATCTGCCGGTGAACAACTACAGCATACCCGGCTTGTGGCGACAGTCCGTTATCTATTTCTCAAGGGATTTACTCTCGAAACTTGCCAATTTGCAATATATTGTTATTACAGTGCTTGGCCCTCCCTTGCTTGCGCTACTGCTTGCCTGGTTCACAAGGTCATCATCGGGCAACAGTTATATATTCAGAAATAATGATAATATTCCCGCTTACCTGTTTATGTGTGTCATAACATCTCTCTTTTTCGGTCTGATCATAAGTTCTGAAGAGATAGTAAAAGACAGGAAGATACTTAAGCGGGAATCATTTCTTAATCTCAGCTGGTTCAGTTATCTGAATTCAAAGGTAATATTGATGTTCCTGATATCTGCGCTTCAGGCAATACTGTTTATCCTTGTCGGTAATTCCATCCTTGAAATAAGGGGTATGACAGCTGTTTACTGGTTTGTGCTTTTTTCCACTTCATGTTTCGCCAACATGCTTGGTCTCAACATATCATCGGCATTTAACTCTGTTATTACAATATATATACTTATACCTTTTATCATCATCCCTCAATTGCTTTTCAGTGGTGTCATGGTCAGATTTGACAAACTTCATCTTCCGGGTGGTGCAAACAGGGAGTATGTTCCCGTTATTGGTGATCTTATGGCTGCCAGGTGGTCGTATGAAGCCCTGGCAGTAGCCCAGTTCGCAGGTAACAGGTATGAACGTATTTTTTTCCCGTATGAAGTGAGAGAGGCCTTGCCCGATTATTATGCTTCTTTTCTCATAGATAAACTGGAGAGAGACCTGAAAGATTCCTTCGATTATCGCGACAGTGCCGCTTACAGGGAAGATGTAAGGGCGAAACTCTCAAGGCTGGGGACTTATATCACAAGGTTATCGGATGAAACAGGCGTGATACCGGGTGACTGGAAAGAGAGACTCAATATAAACAGTTATGACAATCCGACCAGGAAGGCGGCAAGTGTTTATCTCGATTCCTTAAAAGATATTTTCATGAAAAAGCGAAATGATGTAACGGCTGAAAAAGATATTCTCAATGATTCGCTTATTAAAACCATTGGCAGGCCAGCTCTTGTTAAAATGAGAGAGAATTACGAGAATAAAGCCCTCACCGATTTTGCACTGGATCAAAATAACATTACCAAGATAGATGATATAAATGGCAGGATAATTCCAAGGTATTATCCTGGTTATATGAAAGGCACCTCCCGCTTTGGAAGGGCTCATTTTTATGCCCCTGTTAAGAAGTTAGGAGATATTGAGCTTGACACTTACTGGTTTAATATGATTGTGATCTGGATCCTTTCTTTTATACTGTATGCTGCATTATATTATAAACTCCTTAAGCGACTGATGGAGGTCTCGGGACGCCTGAGTATTCCGGGAAGCGAATAAAAAGGGAAATACCGGGTAACAAAAACATACAGGCAGTTATGATTTTAGCCAACCGGCAACTGCTTCAGGACTTAATCCGGGCAGGTCGAGTTTATTCTTCTTTTTATAACCGTTAAGATCATTTGCAAGCTTTCCGGGTTTTTCCACCTCTTTCAGTTTTTCAACTGTAGTGTATCCCAAAGCCTGTAAAGGTTCGATCCATTGTTCCGGAATGCCCATTTTGAGATAATCTTCCTTTGAACTTTCAACTTTCAGCTTTGAACTTTTTGGTTTCATCTGGGGAAAGAACAGGACATCCTGTATTGAACTCTGGTTGGTGAGAAGCATTGTGAGCCTGTCTATGCCCATCCCCATGCCGGATGTGGGGGGCATCCCGTATTCCAGTGCCCTGACAAAGTCCTGGTCGATGAACATAGCCTCATCGTCACCTTTTTCCGACAGACGTAGCTGATCCTGAAACCTTTTCATCTGGTCTACCGGATCATTAAGTTCAGAATATGCATTGGCTATCTCCTTGCAGTTAATAAACAGCTCGAACCTCTCGGTTAAGCCCGGTTTATTCCTGTGCATCTTTGTCAGGGGAGATGTCTCGGTTGGATAGTCGATAATAAAGGTAGGCTGAACAAGGCTCTCTTCGCATTTCTCACTAAAGATAGCGTCAATCAGTTTTCCCTTTCCCATTGTCTTGTTGTAAGGAACGTTCAGATCATCGCAAACCTTTGTTAATTCCTCTTCGGTCATTCCTGAAATATCGACGCCGGTGTTTTCCTTTATCGAGTCGAGCATGCTTATCCTTTTATAGGGAGGATTAAGGTTGATTACCTTGTCGCCATAGGTTATCTCTGTTTTTCCGTGAAGATCGAGGGCTGCTTTCCTGATGATCTCTTCTGTGAAAGACATCATCCAGTTATAATCCTTATAGGCAATATATATCTCCATTACTGTAAACTCAGGGTTGTGTGTGCGATCCATGCCCTCATTACGGAAATCCTTTGCGAATTCATATACACCCTCATATCCGCCAACGATAAGCCTTTTGAGGTACAGCTCATTTGCTATCCTCAGATAAAGCGGTATATCAAGAGCATTGTGATGTGTAATGAATGGCCTGGCTGTTGCACCCCCGGGTATAGGCTGCAGAATAGGTGTTTCAACCTCCAGGTATCCGTTAGAGTTAAAGAGTTCACGCATCGATTGTATAATCCGTGTTCTTTGCCTGAAAACATCCCTGACATGAGGATTAATGATAAGATCCACATAGCGTTGCCTGTATCTCATTTCCGGATCGGTAACGGCATCATACTGAACCCCGTCTTTTTCTTTTACCACCGGAAGGGGACGCAGCGATTTACTAAGGAGAGTAAATTCCCTTACATGTACGGTTATTTCACCCATCTGTGTCACAAAGACATGACCTTTCACTCCTATTATATCTCCTATATCAAGAAGCCTCTTGAATACGGTATTGTACAGGGTCTTGTCTTCACCGGGGCAGATGTCATCTCTTCGGATATAAACCTGAATCCTTCCTGAAGAATCCATAAGTTCTGCGAAAGACGCATTCCCCATTATACGTCTGCTCATGATTCGACCGGCCAGGACGACATCCTGAAAATTATTCCTTTCAGAGGAATAGTTCTCATGAATATCCTTTGCAAAAACATTTGTCTTATATTCTGCAGCAGGATATGGTTCTATCCCTATCTTTCTTAATTCTTCGAGAGATGTTCTCCTTATATGTTCCTGTTCACTCAGATTTGTTGTGCTCATGGCTGATCAAAATTTGTGCAAAGATAGAAAAATTGATTTTATGGAAAACAGGGTGATCAGCCTTTAAGAGAGATTAAACCTGCCTCAAAACTGTCGGTTATAAGCCTTGTTACGCTGCCGGGTTTTCCACTCCCTACTTTCATGCCGTCTATGTTTGTGACAGGTGTTATCTCGAAAGATGTACTTCCAATAAATATCTCTCCGAAACCGGAAAGATCATCTGTTCTTACAGGCTCTTCCACAACACCAATTCCCAGTTCACGTGCTAATCTCAGAATGATTTTCCTTGTTACTCCTGCCAGTATGTAATTTGATTCCGGATGAGTATATATTATGTTCCCTTTAACGAAAAATATATTTGAGTGAGAACATTCTGTCATAACACCATCTCGTACGAAAAGGCATTCCTGCATGTTCTTTCCGAGGGCTTCCTGGTAACCCATGGTATTGGCTAACAGGGAGATTGATTTTATATCACACCTGCCCCATCTTATATCTTCAGTAAGCATAATCCCTATGCCTGTACCGGGGTCCCTGGGAGTTGCTTGTTTTTCCACAGCAAAGGCATACACCGTTGGTGAAACAGGAGGTGACGGGTAGGCATGGGTTCTTTTTGCGGCACCTCTTGTTACCTGGAGATAAACGAGGGCCTGCTTACCTGTAAGATTATTACGTATTATAAGCTCTCGGGCTATTGCAGGGTAATTGTCTGCTTCGGGCCATACTATCTTCATTTCCTTCAGGCTTCTCTTTAGTCTTGCAGTATGGCTTTCAATATCGAGGAACTGAGCTCCGTACCACCTGGCAACCTCGTATACACCTTCAGCGAAAAGGAAACCGCGATCGTCGGGGCTGATACATATGTCACCGTGAGCAAGAAACGACCCGTTGAAGAATGAAATATTCATAATATATCGGGGTTGATAATTTCTGTACTGTAGTCTATCTCTTTCCTCGCATCTTCTGGCGATGAAGCATTTCCGCAGGCAGCCTGAACGAACAGCGATGCTCCCAATACTGTTGTTTCAGTTTGTTTTGTCACTTTCAAAGGTACCCCTGTTGCATTTGCCTTTAGTTTGTTCCAGAGCCTGTTCCTCGAACCACCCCCGACACAAAGGATGCTTTCTGCAGTGAAGCCGCCGGCTTTTTCAAGTGATTTTTTACTTTCTGCAAGTATGCCCGAAAGCGATTCCAGCATAGCTCTGTATATCTCATCCCGCGATGTTCCCATGCTAAGCCCGGTTATCTGCCCTGAAGAGGCTCCCTTCCTTTCACCGTAAAAACGTGTATCCACCTTCACACCGTTGCACCCCGGGGGTACTTTTTCGGCACCGGCAATCATTGCTTCATAAACATCTGTTTTGATATCGCTGTACAGGTTTCTTCGCGCCCATTCAAGCACTCCTGAAGCTATCCACTGTTTCCCTATGTTAAACAGCCCCGGGCGGGCATCAAGCTCTGTCGTAATACCCATGTACAACTGTTCTTCACCGGCCATAAATTTCGCGGCCCTTACCATAAGGATTTCCCAGGTACCTGAACTCAGTACCGGCTGGTTACGCTCAGCCCCTGACCCGAAGATGGCGAACTGGGTATCATGTCCTGTGGCAACAACGGGAAGCCCTGCAGGGATACCTGTTGCTGCGGAGGCATACCTGTTCACCTGCCCTGTGATGGTCCCCGGTTCGACAATCTTCCCGAATTTTTTTGCTGAGAAATTTATTTTATCCAGTAAACTACCTGCGAATTTCCTTGTGCCAGGATCGGTAAGCATTGATGTCCCGGCCATTGTGGTGTCGTTAACCATTTCACCTGTAAGAAAATAGGCAAATATAGACGGCATGAAAAGAAAAAAAGAGTCTTTTTCAGCAATATCCGGCCTGTTTTCTGCAAACCATAACAGTTTATTTACTGTGTTGAATGAGAATGGCAATACACCGCTTTTTGAGTACAGGTCTTTTACCGGAATATATTTAGCAATATTTTCCATTATCTCAACTGTTCGTTCACATTGCCACGATATTACAGGATAAAGCATTTTCCCGGAACTGTCGAAGAAGGTCCCGTCAACACCAAAAGTGGTTACGGTAACACCAGCGATCCTGTCAGCAGGAATTCTACTCATTATTTTCAACGATGCCCTGCACATTTTGTCCCATATCTCGTTAACATCCCATATAAGGTAACCCGGATAAAACGGATCGGACTGAGTATTATTTGGGAAAGATTCGGAAGTAAGTATTTCTCCTTTCCCGTTAATGGCTACAGCTCTGACATTAGTAGCCCCGCAATCAAAAACTATTACTATATCTGCCGGCATAAGGGAATTGAGTTTCAGGGGATAAATTTTTACTAAAATGTGGATTTCAATATTATCTGTTTACTACGACAGCTGTTTATCCGTTTAAAACAATGTTGTTGTTGTGCCTGCCACAACCAGGGCTATAAGGTATAATATAAGTATCGCTATAACGAGTATTCCAAGGTATACAAAATAATTCTTAAGGTTTTTAAGTGAAAGATGAAGGGCTTTTTTATCTGAGTTATGTACAGCAATTGCCATATATTTTGAATACCTGAACAGGTATACCCCGGGGAAAAACAGAATGATAGCCGAGACAGGTATGACAATTAATGTGTATGCTTCAGGTATACCCAGGAAAGTCTCTCCGGATTTGAAAGCGGACAGGAAGGTCCCGGCAAGTAACCCAAGTATAACAAATAATCCCAGAAAGATATAACCGATCACTGCGAGGAACATCGTCCATTTCCTGGTTATATTCAGATCATTGAGCGTATCCTGATCAATGTCTATGCTTTTCTTTTTTATTTCCTGTTCCATATGACTGATCATTTATAAAGGGGACCATAAGTCTGACAGGCCCTGTAGTCAGCACCTTCCTTATCCATGCCGAAGGCATTCCATGAGCTGGGCCTGAATATCATTTCATCATCCACATTATGCATGCAGACCGGGATTCTTAACATAGAAGCAAGGGTGATCAGGTCGGCTCCGATATGTCCGTAACTCGATGAGCTGTGATTGGCACCCCAGTTTGCCATTACGGAATAGACATCCCTGAAGGCTCCCTTGCCTGTCAGTCTTGGTGCAAACCATGTTGTAGGCCATGTGGGGTTTGTCCTGCCTGACAGTATCCTGCTCATCTTACCGGGCAGATCGACTGTCCATCCTTCTGCCAGCTGCAAAACAGGGCCAAGTCCCTTGACCAGGTTTATCCTGGAGATTGTAACCGGCATTGCTCCATGTGTATCGAACTGGGAAGAAAATCCTCCTCCCCTGAAATACCCGGTATCAGCAGGAGGCCAGTTTGTCGCTTCCAGGCAAGCTGTTACATCCCCGGAACTGATCTCCCAGAAAGGTTTTATACAGGCTTGCCCGTCCCTTTGCTGTCTTCCTGAAAAATCAAGTGCCGATGCACCTGAATTGATCAGATGGATAACCCCGTTGGCAGCAGGGCCCTCAGGCTTCATGCCGGTGACTCTTTCCATTGCCTCAGGGCTCCAGTAGGTACGTATGTCGGAGAACATCTGGGCGGTACTTGTCAGCAGGTAACCTAAAAGCATGGGAACTCCATTCATGGCATCATTTTCTGTTGCCACCAGGTAGGGCGGTCTTATACCGTTCCAGTCGAACGACGAACACAGAATTGCTTCCATGAAATCACCGTTAGGCATATGGTCAGTCCATTGGCGCTGACCCTGGAAACCGGCAAGTATGGCATTATGACCAAGCGCCTCCTCTCCGAATCCGAGGTCGCGCAGCACAGGGTTACCTACCATTAGGTCGCGTGCTATAATTGTCATCTTAACAACTGTCTCCCATTCCTTGTCTTTTTGCTCCCGCGACTTTTTCTTTACATTAATGTCTTCACCTTCCGGGCAGTTATCCCTGGTCCACCGGAGTGCCCTCCCGTATTCCTCCCTGTCGTATATTTCCTCGTTCAGCCTCCTGGTAAACTCGCTCATATCAATATATTCGTTTCGCATGCCGAGATATTCCTGGAAGAAATCTTCCCTTACAATTGACCCGGCAATACCCATTGAAACAGATCCCATCGACAGGTATGACTTACCCTTCATTGTTGCAGCTGCCAGTCCTGCCCTGGCGAATCTCAGAATTTTTTCACTTACATCCTCCGGTATAGACTGGTCGTCAGCATCCTGTACATTGCGGCCATAAATACCGAAAGCTGGTAATCCTTTCATTGTATGACCAGCCAGTGCTGCTGCAAGGTAAACAGCTCCTGGTCGTTCCGTTCCATTAAAACCCCAGATAGCCTTGGGAATATCCGGATTCATATCTATTGTCTCACTTCCGTAGCACCAACATGGTGTAACAGTGAGACTAAGACCGACTCCGTTACTGCTGAATTTTTCCGCACACATGGCTGCTTCTGCAACACCACCTATACAGGTATCGGCTATTACACATTCAACAGGGCTGCCGTCTGGATATTTGAGCTTTGAAGAAATCAGGACTGCTGCATTCTTTGCCATATTCATTGTCTGTTCTTCGAGAGATTCCCTTACTCCATTCATCCTGCCATCTATGGCGGGCCGGATGCCAACCCTGGGGTATTTGCCTATAACAGTCTGGTAATTGTTATTTACCTTGAATTCATTGATAGCCATGGTGTGATATTATTTTTGATTAAAAACCGGATTAAAACTGTGGGTTAACAAATATAATCCTTTTTTGATAATACTGCTTTTTCGTACCTTTGCTCTCTCAATAATTGTCTCAACCAGATGCAAAAAAGCAGACGTTTACCGGAATGGCTCAGGATGCAGAGAGCCAGTGGAGGAAATTACTCAAGGGTCAGGCATATTGTAATTGAAAACCGGCTTCATACAATATGCACAAGCGGTAACTGTCCGAATATAGGGGAATGCTGGAATGCCGGAACGGCTACTTTTATGATCCTGGGAGACATTTGCACAAGGGCATGCAAGTTTTGTGCCACTACAACAGGACGCCCTTTACCCCCTGATCCTGAAGAACCTGCAAGGCTGGCCGCTTCTATTAAATCCATGGGACTTAAGCATTGTGTGATAACATCAGTTGACCGCGATGACCTTCCCGATGGAGGAGCTGGTTTCTGGGCAGATACAATAAGGAAAATAAAAGAGATAAACCCCGGAATCACCGTGGAAACCCTTATTCCCGATTTTGATGGTAAAAATGAAGATCTTGATAAAGTTATTGAAGCACGTCCCGATGTCATCTCTCATAATATCGAAACGGTGAGACGCCTGACACCACTGATCAGGACAAAAGCCAGGTACGACACCAGCCTTGGTGT
>JBJKPQ010000100.1:0-35972 GCA_046706305.1 Bacteroidales bacterium | reverse complement strand
CATCTGCCCCGTCCGGTGTTCCTGAAAGAGGAAGTATCCTGATATAAACATAATTGGTAAGCAGGTAAATAACAGACACAATAAGAGTGCCAAAAAACAGACTCAGAGGCACGTTTCGTTTAGGGTTGACGACCTCCCCCGACAGGTAAGTAACACTGTACCATGCATCTGACGAGAATAAAGAACCGACAAGTGCCGTGCCTATGGCAGCTACAAGGGCAAAACCTGAAAGTGGTATTATAGTGTTACCCGGACCTGCCTTACCGGCATTCCAGAATACTTCTTTGTTTATCTCCCACGAATGAAGGTTCTTTGTAGCAAAAATACCGATTAGTACAAAGCCCACAAGCGCTATAACTTTTGTGGAAGAGAAAAAATTCTGTACCGTCTTTCCTGTTACAATACCACGGGTATTAAGCCAGGTCAGAAAAGCTATCATTGCAATAGCCACAATCATAGTGCTTTTGACCTTTAAGGGTCCCGCTTCAAAAAGTATATTATTTTCTGATATCCATGGAAAAATGACACCTGAGAATTTGGCAAAGGCCACAGCAACGGCAGCAATAGTACCACATTCTATAACAAGGAAGGTGGTCCATCCGAACAAGAATCCAACCAGGGGGTGGTATGCTTCCTTAAGATAAACATACTGTCCGCCGACATGAGGCATCATAGCAGCCAGTTCACCATAGCTTAATGCTCCAATGACAGTGAGAATCCCTGTAATAAGCCAAACGACAAGCAGCCATCCCGGAGCACCGACTTTCCTTGCAATATCGGCACTTACTATAAAAATTCCTGATCCAATCATTGCCCCCGATACGATTGATATTCCATCAAAGAGATTTACACGTTTCTGTAAGTCATGTCTTTCCGTATGCATCTTTTTTTATTGTGATTTTCCGGTTTTTACAACAATCAGGTCCTGTTATTGCCGCAACCAGGCCATTTATGAATAAAATGTATCCTGGTAACCGCTGTTTTTCAATTTAAATATATTAACAAAAATTCACAGCAACGAGTATTAACACCTTTTAATACCATTTATCAGTGTTTTTCAGGTAATTTTCATAGTATACAATGCTTGCGACTCACAACATCCGTGGATCCTGAATAAGGACTTAAAAAGATCATGGCATTTTTGTTATGATGAGTTCCCGGAAAAAGTTAAATTTGTTATCTTCCCTTTAGAGAGATTAAAGACAAAATTTATACAAATTTTCTAAGCTTATAACAAATGAAAAAATCACTTCTATTAATTGCAGGCATATTCCTGTTCGCAGGAATATCAGCACAAAAATTCGATCACGTAGCACCAACACCTCCGATGGGGTGGAACAGTTGGAATAAGTACGCGTGTGATGTAAGCGAGACCCTTATAATGGGTATGGCGGATGCTATGGTTAATTCCGGTATGAAAGATGCAGGTTATCAATACATTGTAATTGACGATTGCTGGCAGGTTGCCCGTGATGAAAATGGTGAGATCGTGGTAGATAAGGACAGGTTTCCCCATGGGATGAAATTCGTTGCTGATTATGTGCATTCCAAAGGACTTAAATTCGGTATTTATTCCTGTGCAGGAAAATACACATGCCAGGGCAGACCCGGCGGATTGGGACATGAATACCAGGATGCACGGACATATGCTAAGTGGGGTGTTGATTACCTCAAGTATGACTGGTGTAATTCAAGCACCCAGGATGCAAAATCATCATATGCCAACATGCGTGATGCTCTCTATACTGCCGGCAGACCTATTGTATTCAGTATATGTGAATGGGGGTCAAACAAACCATGGGAATGGGCAGGTGATGTAGGTAACCTTTGGCGTACAACAGGTGATATAAGCGATTCCTGGAACAGCATGATACATATCTTCTCGCTACAGAAAAACCTTGCAAGATATGCCGGTCCGGAAAAATGGAATGATCCTGATATGCTTGAAGTGGGTAATGGCGGAATGACAAACGAGGAATATAAAACTCATTTCTCACTCTGGTGTATGCTGGCTGCCCCTCTTATGGCAGGTAATGATCTTGGTAATATGACACCTGAGATAAAAAATATACTCACAAACAAGGAAATGATCGCTGTCGACCAGGATACCATGGGGAAACAGGGCGTATGTTTCAGGGACAACGGAGACTACCAGATATGGATCAAACCGCTGGCACAGGGCGATAAAGCAATATGCCTGCTCAACCAGGGCGATGAGAAGAAAACCGTACTCGTTGATTTTGATCTGCTTGCCAGATCGAAAAGCAGCAGGTGGGGTTTTTATGCTGACAACAAGATCAGTCTGAAGGACTTCAAAATAAGGGATCTCTGGGAACATAAAGATGTAACACTAAAAGATCCGGCAACATATGTTGAGCTCGATCCGCATACCGTTAAGGTTTACAGGCTTATAAAAAATTAGCTGATCATAAGCCGCTGATAATAGCAGCAGGAAGGGATTAATCTATATTGCAGGTTGTCGCCGGGTTAGAGCAGGTGGCAACCTGTAATTATTAGAGGCCGGTTCATCATGGAGGATTCGGGCATTGCCTTAGGGACGGACAGGTTTATCAAAGATCCTTGCGCCGTATACATACCAACTACAATTTTCGATCAATTTTTAGCGTGAAATATGCTATTGGAATTACTTTCAGGGATGAAAATAAAGAAATTCTCTCAATTTTAGTTGGAATATATTAATTACCGGCCAAATCGCGGAGCGATTTCATCATTACTAGCTAATGCAAGGGCATAGAGTCATGAACCGCGGAGCGGTTCCATAATTATAAGCGAAAGAATATTCCTGGAGACAAGCACACATGTCACGTCAGAGCTGTCATATGTGTCGCCCTTTCAGGGCTCTGTGGTTTCAGGGAGGCCATACCCTCCGGCTTACGCCGGAGGTTATTCACATTACGCCCTTTCAGGGCTGGCCTGTGTTGCTATTAGTGAATTGGTTTTACGGACAGTATTTTGTCATGGACCTTTTCAGCAGTAAGATATCAATGCATAAGCCTCGATGTGGCGACACATTTGTTAAACAATCAGGAGATCCTCCGGCTTCGCCTTCAGGATGACATTGTAAGTCAGGGTTCATTGGGGCAATTCCACCTGTTTCCCAGTCAGCCTGATTCGTCCGGTCAGTACCTGGGTAAATTGCGGATCCAGGTAACCTTTGAAACCGGGTTGCTTACCCCCTACTGATACAGTGAAATATCCTGGCTCGATTACTCTTTTTCCCTCCTTGTTTATCATTGAGAAACGGCGTGGATCGAGTTTGATCTCTACCAGTTTACTCTCTCCCGGTTTGAGTGATATACGTGAGAACCCTTCGAGTTGTCTCACAGGCCTTGGTGTAGATGCTTTTTCATCTGTCAGATACAGTTCCACAACCTCATCGCCTGTTCTTGTTCCGGTATTGGTTACCCTAACCTTAACAGTGATCTCATCTCCTGCCTTTGAAGCGGATGGCATATCAAGATCGCTATACCCAAAAGTGGTATAACTCAGTCCATAACCAAAAGGATATAAAGGCTCGCCGGTAAAATACCTGTAGGTCCTTCCTTTCATATCATAATCGACAAAAGGAGGAAGCTGATCAACAGACTTGTAATAGGTTACAGGCAGGCGTCCGGCCGGGTTATAATCGCCAAAAAGGACATCAGCCACAGCATTGCCGCCCTGCTGACCGCTATAACCAGCGAGCATAACGGCCGATGCTTTTTCCTGTGCCTTATTCACCGACAGTGCACCGCCATTTGCCAGAACAACCACTACAGGCTTCCCCGTTGCGGCTACAGCTTCAAGAAGCTTTTCCTGTACAGCAGGAAGATCGAGGCTTGTCCTGTCGCCTCCGCTAAACCCGTCAATCTTGATTGACATCTCCTCACCCTCAAGCCGTTGTGAGAGGCCCAGTACAAGTACTACAGCATCTGCCTTATTCGCGGCTTCCACCGCTTGCGCAAGCATATTTGGCCTGGGCGGTGCCCATAACAACTTTATATCGGCATCGCCGGAATAATTTTTATAGAGGACTTCTATTTTATATTTCTTCCCGGCTTCCAGTTCCTGTGTTACCTCCTCATGACCAGCTGCATGTTCGCTCCTGTACGAAATTATTTTCTTTCCGTCAAGCAATATCTCATATCCCGACGATCCCCAGCTACCTATTGCATAAGTGCCTGTCACAGGGGGGACGAGGTAAGTGGTCCAGTGTATTCCAAAATTATCATCAGGCATATCAACTCTTGGAGAAAGATGTTCCCAGTAAAAATTTATATTATCATCGACTCTCGAGAAAAGGGGTTTTCCTTTCATCTCCCTGTTGTTATAATATTCCCCAAGGGCTCCTTCTCTTCCATCGGCTGTCTGAAGATACCTGGCAGGTATCGGTGTAAGGTTATGGATTCCCTCAGCAAGGTCGCTGCCTTCAGCATAGATAATTTTTGTACCCGGGGTGAGTTTGGTCCTTATACCCATTAAAACGGTAACGGGGTTCTTAGGGATACCATTATAGTTGCCTATCAACGACTCAAAATTATCCGCATTAGGCCCTATCACAGCAATTGTTTTGATGTCTCTTGAAAGTGGCAGGGTATTATTTTCATTTTTCAACAGGACAATGGATTTCTGTGCTGCCCAGCGTGCAAGTGTATTATTATAATCTGAACAGTTGACGAAATAAGGTATCTGTGCATATTCAACCATGCTGTCTGGATCAAACATCCCCAGTTTGAACCTTGCGGTAAAGTCTCTTTTCAAAGCAACATCTATATCTTTTTCGGTAACAAGGCCCCTTTTAACAGCATCGGTAAGATGCAGATAATCATTGCCGCATTCAAGATCAGTCCCGGCTTTAATAGCCATGGCAGCAGCCTCTGCAGCATCTTTAGCAACATGGGTGAACCTGTAAAAGTCTGATATTGCCCAGCAGTCGGAGACAACGTATCCTTTAAAGCCCCATTCATTACGAAGAATATTGAAAAGTATCGGATTTGCACAACACGGATAATCCCTGAACATGTTATACGCACCCATAACGGAATATACACCGGCATCCACAACAAGAGTACGGAATGCCGGCAGATATGTCTCTCTCAGGTCTTCTTCGCTCACCTGTGCATTAAATGAGTGTCTCAGTGGTTCAGGTCCGGAATGCACAGCATAATGTTTTGCTGTTGCCACTGTCTTAAGATATTTGGGATTGTCGCCCTGCATTCCCTTTACAAATTCGTAGCCCATACGGCCGGTCAGGTAGGGATCTTCACCATAGGTTTCATGTCCTCGTCCCCAGCGCGGGTCACGAAAGATATTAATATTGGGCGACCAGAATGTCAACCCCTGGTATATACCTGTCTTGCCTCTTCTCTGGAATTCATGATACTTGGCCCTTGCTTCATCAGAAATAGCATTAGCCACGTTATACATTAGATCTTCATCCCATGAGTCGGCAATTGTTATAGATTGTGGAAAAACTGTGGCATAACCTGCACGGGCCACCCCATGCAGGGCTTCATTCCACCAGGTATAGGCAGGAATTCCCAAACGGGGTATAGCGGGTGCGGTATAAACCAGCTGATCCACTTTTTCCTGGAGTGTCATCCGGGAAACGAGATCACTAACACGCTCATCCAAAGGCAGATTAGGATTTCTGAATGGCATGGAACCGGAATTTTGCTGGGCTTTCAGGCTGATGCTTAATGTGCACAGCAACAGTAACATAAATACTGATATTGATTTTTTCATTGTAGAGGTTGTATTTTGAAGGTTAATTCTCTTATATCGGGTAAAAAAGCATCCGGCAGTGAAATTAATCAATATTATCAAATCAGAACAGGAATTAATATCACGGTCAGACAGGAATTAAAGTATCATTCAGATTTTGCAATTCTCAGTGCGATATCTTCTGAATAAGCCGGTGAATTTATTGTTGCAAAGCCACCCTGGTGGTATTCTATTTTCCCGTCAGTCTCTTTTCCTGTTTTTGTATCTGTCCAGACAAGAGAATATGCTCCGGCAGGAAGTTCCACCTGGAGGTCCATTGGTGCAGACACAGTATCCCGCCTGTGAACATAGACGGCAATAAGATTACCGTCACCGGTAAGGGCCCTTATAACAGTATTTTCCCCCGATGATGTTATTCTTAAACTGTCTGCCGGTTTCATATTGATAAAATCAATACTGTTCATGAACCCCGAAAGGATACTAAGCTGGTTCCTGAGCGATTTGCCCCCACCTCCCGGTTCTCCTTCCTGAACCACAAAGGTGCCGTCTTCATTCCCTGCAGTAAAGGAATAATCAAGATTATTGTACAAAGCTCCGCCTGCAAGCATGAAATCCCATGCTTCAACACGGTAATTTGCATCACCTATGCCATTAAAACCGGTTTCGTTATCGCCTATCACTTTATCCAGGTGGTAATTCATCTCCACTGTTACAGGAGGATGGGCATAATGAAAATTATAAACCGAGACATCCGGCCTGGCCTCTTTCACCAGTTTACTGCCGTTGGCAATATTATTTGATATCAGGTGCCGGTGAGTAAAATCCTTCTCTGCATCAGCCACAACAGAAGTCATAAAAGATTCCCATTTTCTCAGGGCTGCAGTATCGCCAAAATATGGTTCGTTGCACACCTCATAATAGATATTGTCAAAGTCCTTCAGTTCATTAATAATCTTTCTCACCATTTTTTCCTCAACACTAATAAGATCGGCATGATCGACAGATAACACAGCATTATAATCCTTATAGTTACCTACATTATTAATATTGTTTCTTAGGTTCATGGGACACAGGTCCCACTTTAATGAATCATAATAATTTGAAAAAAGGTCGAGTTCAACAATTATTCCCCTGCTGCCTGCCAGGGCCACAAAATCTTTCAGCCTTGTAAAGTAGTTCTCATCCCATTTATCCAGGTCAAATTTATTCCCTCCGTTTGCATAACCGGGTACTTCACTTCTGGCCCAAGGGCAAATATACCTGCCGGGAGCCGGGGCCAAGGTGTTTTTAATAATCCCGAATGCACCATAAGGTTCGACATATGAACCTGAAAATGTTCTGGTGACATTCAGTCCGCAGGAATCAAGTTCATCGAGATATTTTACGTAGTCGAAATCTAGATTAATAACAGCCCCATAGTGTTCTGTAGAGCCAATAAGGACTTCGGGTCTTCCCCTGAACAGGAAATAATGGGGATTATCGGGGTTAAGGCTCAGTGGTTGTGGTTGTACTTCTTTTCGCCCGCATGCTGCCACAATGAGAAGAAAAGCAGGGAAATAAAGGAGTCTGATTTTTTTCATGATAATGATGTTTGAAGGGTTAAGTCAGGTTTACCATGAATGTAAGATACTAATAAAATAAAAAGAAGACCCCCTGTCAACCTAAAAATTAAGGCTTACAGGGGGCCGGTATTAGTAAGATATGAAATCAGACTTTTGGAAGTTCCCATGGTCCCCTGTAATCCGGAACCAGGTAATCATTAGCGGCAGAGCTGTTTGTAAATCTGGTACCGTCCCATACAAGTTTCTCTCCTGTACGGTAGGCAATATTACCCAAATGGCAGAATTTAGCAATTGTGCTGCCTATCTCGATACTTGCATTTGTATTCGGATCGCGTTTTCTCATACAATCGAGGAAGTTCTGAACATGATTTTTTAATCCTTCACCAGTGCCCTTTTTATAGGGTACTGCTTCCATCCTGTCCTTACCTCCCACTTTCTCCGGTATAACTTCCCACCCGTCGCGGTTAACAACAAGGGTACCTTCTTCTCCGACAAAACCAAGACCATGGTTGCGTCCGTAAGCTCCATCGTTAATACCGATAGCATGGTCCCAAAGTACATTAAATCCGTCGAACTGGTAGAGAGCCTGCAGGCTGTCTGGCCATTCCTCTGCATCGTGAGGATAACCATATTTACCACCCATAGCCATAACTCCCTTGGGAGTAGTAACATTCATCCCATAAAGAGCATAATCGAGAAGGTGAACACCCCAGTCGGTCATCAGGCCTCCGGCATAATCATAGAACCACCTGAATGTAAAGTGGAAACGGTTTTTATTAAATGGCCTGCTTGGTGCAGGTCCCAGCCACATATCATAATCAACTCCGGGAGGTGTAGGTTCATCAGGAAGAACAGGTACTGAAGACATCCATCCCTGGTATGAAAATACCCTGACGAGCCTTATTTTACCAAGTTTACCTGAATGAACAAAGTCCATTGCATCCTGCCAGTGAGGATCACTTCGTTGCCATTGACCAACCTGGACAACAGACTTATACTTCTTAGCGGCCGCTTCCATTACATTACATTCCTCAATAGTTCTGCCAAGAGGTTTCTCGCAATATACATCCTTGCCAGCCTGAGCGGCGCCAACCATCATCATGCAATGCCAATGGTCAGGTGTTCCAACTATTACGGCATCTATGTCCTTATTATCAACAAGATCGCGCCAATCCTTATACAAATTAGCAGGCTTTTTCCCTCTCATTTTCTCAACATCGGCAGCCCTTCGGTTCAGTACGTTCTCATCAACATCGCACAGTGCCACGCATTCAACTTCAGGATGTTTTAAAAACTCTGCCAGATCGACAAAGCCCTGCCCGTTACATCCTATCAGGCCGACGTTGATCTTGTCTGTTGGGGCACATCCGGTTAATGCACCCGACAATGTAGGCACAAGAGCCAACCCTGCCGTTGTAATTGCAGTGTTTTTTAAAAATACTCTTCTTGTTGTAGTCATTTGGTGTTAATTTTAATATAGTAAGTCAGTTAAATATGTATAAAAAGAAATTTCATAACAGAGGTTCCCTCATCCCCGCAGATTATAATCTGTTAAAAATAAGCAAATATTTAGCAATTGATTAATAAAATCAATAAGATTAACCTTCAAAATAAAAGTTATTTGCACAAAAAATGAAGCCATAAGTTTTAAAAAATGTTAATCCTCTGAAAATTCAGCAAACTTCATAAAATGAGAGCAGGCTGTCTAAAAAGAATCTTCTTGAAAGCTTCTGTAACAAATCCCGCCATATGAAATTATTGTACTACAAATATTTAAATACGTTTTTCAGAGTACCACAGGTTAAAATACAATCTGCCATGAAAACCTTTTGTATTTATTCCTTTACAGAAAACCTGTATATTGTTTTTGTCTTATAAGTATCGCCGGGATTAAGGACCGTTGAAGGGAAATCAGGATGATTCGGACTATCGGGATAATGGCCCGATTCAAGGCACATTCCTGTTCTGTACTTGTATACTATGCCGCCGTGTCCCTTCTGCGAGCCGTCGAGGAAGTTACCTGTATACAGCTGCATGCCCGGCTGATCGGTAAGTACTTCCAGCATACGACCACTTACAGGATCATACAGTGTTACATCAACATCTTCCTTGTTGTCAAGTACAAAATTATGATCATATCCCCTTCCGAGTACAAGTTGTTTATAGTCTTCCCCTATTCTTTCTCCGATAGTATGTGGTATTGTAAAGTCGAACGGTGTTCCCGCAACGGGTCTGATCTCTCCTGTAGGTATCATCACCGAATCAACAGGAGTGAAAGCTGAAGCCCTGAGAGTAAGGACATGATCGAGGATATCCCCGTTACCTGCCCCGTGGAGGTTGAAATAAGCATGGTTGGTAAGATTTATAACAGTCTTTTGATCCGTTGTTGCAGTATAGTCCATTATAATCTCATTATTATCTGTCCATGTATAAAGAACGGAAGCATGCACCGTACCAGGGAATCCTTCTTCCATATCAGGACTTATATAGCTGAATTTCACAGCAGGAAATTTACTGTCTTTAATTATTTCAGCATCCCACACAACACTGTGCCATCCCAAAGGTCCACCATGAAGAGTATTGGGACCGTCATTTTTAGGTGTATGGTAAACGACACCGTCGAGGGTAAAAGTACCGTTCGCTATCCTGTTGGCATATCTGCCTACAGTAGAACCGAATGACATATCACCTTTCTCTGTTTCTTCAAATGTATCATAGCCAAATGTGATGTTCTCCTTTTTACCATTCCGGTCCGGCACTTCAATCCAGTTTATCTTAGCACCATAATTTGTCAGTTTTATAACATTACCGTCTTTATTTGTAAGAGTGAATAGGTAAACCTCTTTCCCGTTGTGAGAACCAAATACTTCTTTCGTGACCATATCCTTGTTTTTTGCTTTTTGGTTGCAGGCTGTAAATATCAAAGCGCATACAACCAGGGTTAATGATAATAATAGTGTTTTTTTCATGCGTTGTTATTTTTATTTATTTGGACTATTTGCTATTAACTTAACCGTATCACAACTAATGTTTTCTCAAAATGGCATCCAATGCTCCTGCAAGATATGCAGCCGGTGCATTCCAATTGATTGCTATTTCATTGGATGCATATGAGCAAACAGTATCTGTATACGATTCATCCGGTATTGATGAAGGATATGTTGTACACCCGTCCTGTTGTCCGGGGTTGGGGCCTCCTGCAAGCAAACCGGGAACCGGGTCTTCAACATTATCTGCTTCAGACGGCCTGTGGTGAGGATGCATTGGAGTAAGAGAACCGAAACCTGTAACGAAACTATAACCTGTGGCATTTCGTCCCAGTATATAGTCAAGATTACCAAGAGCCAGGTCAGCATACTTGATATCGCCTGTGAGTTTATATGCCTGCAACAAGAGAATACCTTCATTTGCTGCCACAGAATTGCTTCCCCAGACGAAATCACCGGCAGATTTTCCCATAACAGCCATGTATGGTGTATTGGATACACCTTTTGCCAGCTTACCGGCATCCGCAATAATCCTGGCTCTCAAGGTGTCAAATCCTGTCTTAGCCTTACCCGCGAGGATACCGGAATTATTCACAAGCGAATAATAGCCAAGCAAACGAACATTACCCCACGAGGGTAAAGGCATCTTATCATCTGGTATCATATTTACTGCATTATAATAACTGATATCCTGTGTAGTGATAAAAAGTTCCGCGGCAGCCCAGATAAATTCATCACTAAAATCATTATCACCGTAGGCGCCTGTTGTTACTTCAGGTTTGAACTCCCTGTTCATCTTATTCTGGTCATAGCTGACATTGGGATGTTTCTCAGCCCAGGCCCATGCTTTTTTGGCCGCTGTAATGCATGAATCGGATAAACCGGGAAGTTCAGGTGAAAATTTCTTAAAAATTCTTCCTGCCTGGGCCATCACTGCCGCAAAGTCCAGTGTAGCCGGAGTACTAACGGGGACAACGTATCTTGTTGCTGTGTCTTTGTCAGGCATAACAAAACCGGAGAAAGCAGCAGTGGTAACCTTATTGTAAACTCCGCCACCTCGGGGATCCTGCATGGTAAACATCCAACGCAGGTTCCACAATATTTCATTCAGGATATCAGGAACATTATCGTTGCTCTCAGGTATATTAAGTGAAAGGGTGTCACAATAAGACGGAAAGTCTTCATACAGCGACAACAATGTGGCCATTGTAATTCCGCTGTTAACGATGTATTTATTATAATCGCCTGCATCATACCAGCCACGGGGGCAGCTGATAACAGTGCCCGCAGGTCGTCCTGGAAGTGCTGCTGCAGGATGAACCACAACAGCAGTATCGGGATGTCCTTCCGGACGACTCCATTTGCCTGCATACTCGGGCAACAGAGGTATTGACATCCTCTGGTAATAGAAGCCCTTTACAAGTCCTTTTGTAAGACCGGTAAAGATTCCGTTGCCAATACGGAATATATATGATTCTCCCTTGCCGGGGATAGAAAGCCTGTAACTGCCCGGTATCTTAAAAGCTGAAAAATCGGCTATCATCGTTTCATGCGGAGAATAATCAGACTTAAGAGGTCCGGTCAGTTCCGAAGTAAATACCTTTTTCCCTGTTGCTGCATCAACAACACTGAATGATGATGGACCTGTATTTGTAATTGATGCAAACTTCGGCGCATCAGGATAATACCCAAGCTGATCAATTCGTATTGAAGCAGAATAATCCTGTGTTTCTTTTGCGCCTGCACAACTGTATAAAAAAAGTGGTAACAGTACAAGGACCAGGGATACAATCAAGCGCGAGGGTTTTACTTTATAAGCTTTCATTATATTTTATCTTTATTAATATTATTTACATCGTGTTTAATGCCGGGTCCTTATCATTCAGCTGTAAAAACCCTGAAGCTATGAGGTTTAATAATAATATCAAAATATGCTTTTTCTACGGCATCTCTTCCCCATATTCTTGAAGTGCTCTCACCCCCGTTATTTACAACTTCCTTCGTCTGAAGATCCATTATCGAGGTCACTCCCGGACCGGCAACAACCCTGACTATTGTTTCCTCAGGCAAAAATGATTCCACGATAAAAGAATTATTATCATAAACAAAGAGACTGACCTTTGAGGGAGCTTCTATCCTGAATCTGAGATCCTGACCAGTTAACACATCTCTTATCCTGTTCAGAACACCTTCCGGCAGCCGGTACAGGTCGGCAGGGTTATCAGGTATCGTAAGTACGAACAATGACGCATTAGCGTATCTCGATTGCAACAGAATCGGCCATCCTGCTGCTCCGTCAATACTTGTTATATCTTCCCAGGAATCATTTGTAAAGTATTGTATCTGTGGGATAAGAATTGATTTTTCAGATTGGTAAGACCCCCTCCATCCTGTCGAAAAATCTTTTACAAGAGCTTTCCTGTCGGAAGTCTGCAGTTCAACAATATCACCTATCCCTTTCCCCTGTAATGCTTTAAGCAGGCCTGAAGTTATTGTAACATCTTTACCGGCCATCAACCTGTTTTCTATCTTTTTTACAATATCCGGATCAAAGCGTGCGGTCTCTGTAAGGAATACCATATTACAGGTATCAGGGAAGACGGGAACAATATTCATCGGAACGCCGATCATGCCCATATAGTTCTGAAGAAAGTCCTCTCCATAGGAATGAAATGGTTTATAGCTCAAAATACCTATGGGCTTACCAAGTTTACCCAGGAAACCATCAACCGTTTCGAAGGTATATCCGGCAGCCCGTGCTATTGTTGTGGCTTTTATGGTTCGCCCGTCAGTTTTCTTTACGGGCCTCATCATCTCGTCGAAATTAAAGCTGGGCTTCATATCCTGCCATGATGAACGGTCCATATAACTTACCGGCCTTTGCAGCTGTCTGAAATCGAACAATGTGATCTCAGGCGCTTTAGCAAAAAGTGTAAGCCATAATTGTTCGGCATAACGATCGATATAGGTCATGCCCCCTGTATCGACCCATCCACCTCCATTACCACCTGGTTTCAGATTTTCGAAATACCTGAATACCAGGTAACTTTCATATTGCTGAAGATGCTGACCGGGGGCATCCGGATCGCGTGTTTCTGTACCGGTATATATACCGTCGAACATTGCCGGTTCGGTCTCGAGGTTAAAACCCAGTGCTTGGAAATGTTCATACCAGTTGGGATATTTTACTACTATTTTAACATTGGGATTAACTTTTTTTGCAGGATCAATTATAAGCTCGCGGGCCGCCCTGGTCATCTGTTCCAGCCTGAATTGCGTCCAGGTACGGTTTCCCTTTTCCTTAATACATAAGGGACATTTACAATCGGTAAAGAAAAAATCATCAAGTATGATCTCATTAAAATGTTTTGCAGTAAACTCAACTATCTCTTTTATCTTCTTGCGGTGTTCCGGATTTGAATAGCAGAAGGTCTCAAACCTGTTCATTTCATTTACTGTAAGGGTGATACCACCTGCCGTCTTTACACCCCTGCTGTTGAAAAATTTCTTTGCCGCTTCAATTGTGCTGTCGCTTACAAGGATAAGATCCCGGTGAGTCTCGAGGTAAATTTTATCAACATGTACCTGGTCCGATATTTCATTCCATACAGACCTGAGCCATTCTGTATTATTCATCTGCCTAACTTCGTAGGCACGGGCATAAACTGCAACTTTGAAGTTATTATAATGTTCATTTTCAGCACCAAGGGCAACTGACACCAGTGATAATGCTATACATAAAAAGGTAAGCAGTACAGATTTTTTCATATTGGCTATTATTTATTTTTCTTGTTATCACTTCTGAATTGCAGGGCAGGAAGGCCGGTTTTGTTGAATAATGATGCCACCGAACCGTTATGCCAGCAATAACGTACAGATACAGGATCCGGCACATAGGGTGATGATACTATCACAGTATTTCCGGAGATTGATGCATTGGCCCCGATATATTTCCCATTTTCCCCTGCTATTTCAAAACCTTTTAGTTTACCACCGGCGGCAACCAGTCCGCCATCTGTATTATCAAACATTACTTCAAGAGACTTTCCCTCCCGCTTTACCGACTTAAATACCGGACCACTTACCGGTTCACTGATCCCATAATCATTATTCAGGGCCAGGTTTGCCAGCCTGTCTCCTACTTCGATCTTATAGGGAGGGTGGATATTATTTACTGTGGCAATATCCAGGGTAACAACCATACCTGTATGCGGCAGTCTGAGCGCCTGTTGCTGGGCTTCTTTCAGGTATGCCGATTCTGTTGAATCAACACCAGAGTAAACATAAGGGGCTATCTGTACGAAATAGAAAGGAAAGTCTTTGATGTCCCAGTTTTTCCTCCAGCTTTTGATCATAAGAGGAAAAATTTTTGCATACTGCCCGGCTCTTCCGACATTTGCTTCGCCCTGGTACCATATTGCTCCCCTGATACTATAAGGAACAACAGGGTTTATCATTCCATTATAAAGAACCGTAGGATAATTTGGCCCGAGTTGCCTTGGGCGGTCTTTTCCATAGAAGTCATTTTTTGAGAGACTGAAGATGTAGAATTTGCTTCCTATAAATTCGGCTACCGGCTTATATTTCCATTCACCGGCAAGTGGTAATGTAACAGATTTATTATTTTTTTCATACAGGTTCAATTGAGCCGGTTTGCCCCATATTCCGCCTCCGCCCTGGGTATCTATTACTCGTACGGCAATAACATTTACACCCTCCTTAACAATACCGGCAGGAATATTATAAAACCGGTCGAGTTGCCAGACACCTGACACTTCATTTGCACCAACAAGAGTACCGTTGAAATAGGTACGATCCATGTCGTCTATGGGTCCGAGGGAGAGAACCAGGTCGTGATTTTTCATACCAGCCGGGATCTCAATAGTTTTCCGGAACCATACAGCACCATCAAATTCCCCGATTTGAGTTTCAAAATTAGCAGGCAGTTTCATGCTGTCCCAGCCTGAATCGTTAAACCCGGGAAGGGGTACGCTGTCATCATCAAAATGAAGATTCTTGTAAGCATCCTCACCTGTTCCGTTAAGACCGGCTTGTTTGTGGCCTTCAAGCCACTTCACATATTCCTTCAGTTTGGATCCCTTGCCAGCTATATCCTCAATATCTTTTCTGAATTCACCTGCAGTCAGCAGCGATGCAGAAGGGATCCATGACTCAACAGGTGTTCCTCCCCATGATGATTCTATAAGACCGACAGGTACATTCAGTTCCCTGTTTAATCTTCTTCCGAAGAAATATCCAACGGCGCTGAACTGTTTAACAGTTTCGGGATCACAGACCATCCACCTTCCCCCACAATCATCGAGCGGCTCCGCTGATATTTTTCTTTCCACTATAAAAAGCCTTATATCATTGTTGGCCGCGGAAGCAATAGCCGCCCTGGCATGCATTATTGTATCAACAGGAGGCCAGCCGGCCAAAGGCATTTCCATATTTGACTGCCCTGAACATAACCATACCTCTCCGGTCATTACATTCTTAACAGTAATCGTGGTATCATATGCCGCAATATCCAAAGTATATGGTCCCCCTGCACCGGGTGTCTTCAGCCTGGCCGACCACTTGCCGTCCATACCGGCAATAGCTTTACTTTTTTCACCCCAGCTTGCAGTAATGGTGATTTCCTGACCGGGAGCTGCCTTACCCCATATTCCCGCTTCAGCATCTCTTTGAAGCATCATGTTATCACTGATAACAGATGGAAGAGTAAGGAATGATTGTGTCTTATGGCAACCTGACAAAACCAGGGCAACAATGAAAATTATTACTGCTCTCTTCATAATATATGTAAGATATAAAATTGCTACCCCAAGTTAAGAAATTCCGAACATTACAACTTAACAGAATCTTACTTTACGCCTGCTCAAAACTGTTTTACATCATTTTTCTTTTAACAGTGACACTCCCGCCTGAGTAATTAATGCATCTGTCAGGTACAATATCAGCATTAAAGGGAACAGGTCTTTGCGGATCAATCCAGACTATATTAAAGGTGCGGTTTAGCAGCATCCCGTCATATGAACCTTTCCTTTCTCCTATTGTAAGTTCGCTCCTTTTTTCGCTATATACGAAATCTATGGTACTGTAAGCTCCTTTTTCATAGTTATAGTTAACTCCCTCATCTTCATACAGGGAGAACACACCATCCTTCCCTGTATACACGAAAACAGTGATAGTATCAGCCTTCTTTTCAAGTGTATACTGAATATCAGGGCCAACAGGTATTATGGAGCCTTCCTTTATAAACAGCGGTATTCTTTCATACGGTGCTTCTGCCTGTATTTTTTCTCCACCCTTATAGAAGCTCCCGGAATAAAAATCATACCAGCCGCAAGATTCTGGAAGGTAAACATTTCGGCTTCGTGCTTTGTAGTGGTATACAGGAGAGACCATTATATATGGTCCGAACATATACTGGTCACCAATATTTTTAACATTGCTGTCGCTGCTGAAATCCATAAAAAGAGGCCTCATAATGGTATAATCGTTTAACCATGTCGACCCGGCCAGGGAATAAATATATGGCATAAGCCTGTAGCGCAGCTTATCGTAATAAACCATGCTCTTATAAGCCGGGTGGTTTTCAGGTGCAAGATTATATATCTCACGAAAAGGAAACTGCCCATGGCTGCGGAAAAGCGGACAGAATGATCCAAACTGGAACCAGCGCGCATTAAGCTCTCGCCACTCATCAAGGTCGGTAGAGCCTTCTGGTGCATTTATGTACCTGTTCTCAACACAAAAACCGCCTATATCCATTGTCCAGTAAGGTATGCCAGACACAGCATAGTTAAGACCGGCAGGTATCTGTGCCTCCATATCCTCCCAGCGTGTCCCGATGTCGCCGCTCCAGGTGGCAGTGGAATATCTCTGGAGGCCAAGAAAGCCTGATCTTGTAAGAAGGAAAACGCGTTTATCTGGATCAACGCTGCGCTGACCGTTATAGATAGCCATGGCATTCATAAGTGCATAAGTATTGAAATATTTTGTTGACGGGCCCATGGCAGTTGGTGTTGACAGTGCTTTCCTGTAGGCGATACTGGCATTTGACAGTATATCAGGCTCCGAGGCATCCATCCACCAGGCATCAAAGCCTTTAGTATACAGGTTATCCTTTATCTGTTTCCAGAATAGATCCCTTGCTCCTTTGCTGTACGGATCATAAAAAGACCCAATATATCCTTTGCCTATCCAGTCCCTGACACTATCCTTCACAGCCTGTTTATACATCCAACCATGGCTGTCGAATTCTTTGTAATGTTCTGTTGTGATATAAAACTTTGGCCATACGGATATCATTATATGAGCGTGCATCTTATGAACCGAATCAACCATTCCGGCCGGATCGGGGAAAAAACCGGGATCAAATTTATGCGATCCCCAGGCATCGACTGGCCAGTACGACCAGTCGAGCACTATATTATCCAGCGGGATATTACGTTTACGGTATTCTTTCAAAACACCAAGCAACTGGTCCTGCGATTTATACCTCTCGCGGCTCTGCCAGTATCCCATGGCCCATTCAGGCATTACCGGTGCTTTGCCTGTAAGCTCACGGTATCCCTTTACAATATCGTCACTCTTTTTACCGTAAATGAAGTAGTAATCAATCTGATCACCCATCTCGGAAGTCAGGGACAATTCTCCCTGTTCCTTTTTGGCAAGTGGACTTAGAGCCTTAAGACCAAGGTAAGAGGTTCCTCCATCGGGATTCCATTCAATTCTAACAGGATATTTTTCACCCTTAACCAGGTTCATGCTGAATTTATAGGTGTTGGGGTTCCAGGCTGTCCTCCATCGCTCAGCCACAACAGGTTCATTGTTCAGAAATACTTTAATATAGCCGGCATAATACAGTTTAAAATGAAACAGCCCGGTTTCGTTCGGCTCAATACTTCCGGTCCATGTAACTTTTGACCGTGCCAGAGGTACATTTTCCGGGAGGTTATGAATTGCTGACAGATCCTCATAATCGACTGATGACTCGGTCCTTTTAAGGAAGATATCAGCAGAGTCCGATTTATTAAAATAAGTAGCAGTAAGTCCGCCTTCTGTCCCATTTTCATCATAAAGGCTGAAAAGATCAAGATTGGAATATGGCCTGGGATCACCAAACCAGGTCATTGAGTAATTATCCCATAAAATGCCGTAATGTCTGCTGCTCATAACGAAAGGAACAGAGACTTTTGTATTATACTGATACAAAACTTCGTTACGATTTTTATAGTTAAACTCATCCGACTGATGCTGACCCAGTCCGTAAAATGCCTCATCATCGGGTGATTCAAACACCTGTCGCAGCCGGTAGCCCTTTGTTCCTTCCACCGTGACCGGGGAGAATGACTTTCCATGCTCAGCCTTTTCGGTAAGCAGGATATTATTTTTACCATCACTAAAAACTATCTGCCCTGTTGAGAGCGAGATTCTTGCTTTTACATTACTTGTTGAAACAACAAGGTCCTTATCATTAGATGCTGTAAAAAAAACAGGACGTTCTTCAGGTTTATCAATAACACACAGGCTTTTTTCCTGAGAAAATTTCTCTGATGGTGATGCCACTACATGGATAATATTACTATTGATTACTTCTACCCTGATAAGCCTTGCTGATTTTCCGGAACTACCTTTCAGATGAACAACAACACCCCTGTCGGTCTTCTCCCAGTTTTTTACCGGTGGAGGCATGAACAAAGTGAAGATTGCAGTAATAAATAATAACCTTAACATTTATTTAGATTTTAAATATTCAGCTTCAATTTCTACAAGGAGATCATCGCGACAAATATCAGCTTCAATATAAACGGCAGGGGCACCGGGGAAATATTTCCCGCATACAGCTTTAACCTTTTCAAAATCTTCCTGGTACCTTATGTATACCCTGAGTATTATCAGTTCCATAGCATTTCTGGAAGTATCACCATCGCTCCGGGGTATTTTATTTGAATTGTAAAGCTTAAGTATATTTTCGAGTGTAACAGATGTTTGCTTTTCAACATCACCAGGGCCTATTGTGTCCTGTCCTATGATGGATGCTGTACCTGATATAAAAAGGTTGTTTCCGCTCAGCACCGCTCTTTCGAACTGTGGAGGTTGTTTCCCGGATTTCCCTTTCAGAGCGTTTCCCTTAAGAACCATTTGTCCATAGGAATATGGATTGACCTGGTCAGGATTCTCAATGGGGATCACTGCATCTGGATTCCTGGATTTTACTGCATAGAAATCCACTTTCACACCGTCCATCTTCATTCCAATCCCGGTTGCGGCCGGGTAGCCGCTGACCTTTCTGTATCTTGAATATTTGTCATTCCTTAACTCATTGAATGCCTGGTAATTCTGAATATCATTATTTATACTCAATATATTACCAATAAAATTCCATTGCCGTACAAGGTTATCAAAAGACATGTTTTCGGATTCAAGAATCTCCTTCATTTGCTCAAAAACCTCATTTCCTGCACTATAAGTATCATCAGGATTTAAACCGGTTCCTATTCCGTAAGCCAGTAATTCTTTTTTATCACTATTTGATCTTACTACATAGTGAACAGAATTCCATGTTTTTGTCACAATGTCATAGCCATCCTGCTGTATATAACCTGCTTCGGCAACAACCTTCCATGGTTTTTCAGGAGGATGAACAGTAATGCTGAATGCGGGACAGCTTTTACCGAAGGCATCTGACAAGGATCTGCTAATACTTTCGTTAAGATAAATATATTGATTGTAATCTTCTGCACTGATAAAAATATTCAACTTCGCCAGTCTCCTGCCGGTCAGTCTCTTCTTCTTTATCTGCTCGAGGCACTGCTCCCACTCCGATTCTGCACTGCCCTCTGTTTCCGGCAGATAAATTGAATAGTTCTCCATCATTAATTCCGGTTTTTAATTACACAATATCTTTATTTATAAATTCCGTTATCATCTAAGCAAATAAATACCTGGTGTTGCAATTGTTCCTTCGGGTATCCTGTTACCGTAAAAGTCTTCACAAACCGCAGTATAGTTAAACAAAGATTTTATATCCAGTCCTTTATTTTTAAGTGGTGAATTATTTTTCAGGATAAATCCTGTAAGCTCCCCCAGTTTCATTGGATCTGTTAGATCAGTCATCACCTGACCCTGAAACAAAGGATCGAGGCATGAACCTGCGAGGTGACCGTTTAACATCTCCTGGCCTGTATGTTCCGCCCAATCTGCAAGAGAATGCCAGTGACCGAAGGTTATCCCGCTTCCTGTATGCCACCAGTTGTTGCCCAAAAATGTACTGCCTTTCAATTCCCCTTCCACAACGGAACCATTTCCTACAAATATGTTATTGCAAAACCTGAAATCTGCATGAGAAGAAGCCTGTTCAAAACTCACAAGCGGATGAGCATCATTATAAATTACATTATTGCATATCATACAATCTTCAAGCATAGTAGTATCGCCCGAACCGTTCCATACAAAGATACTCCCAGCACCTTTGGTTGTTGTGGCATCATTTATACTTATACAATACTGAACAGAATTGCCTGACCAGCGTGAAGCTCCGGGAAATTGGAAAAGTCCGTAGCCTGCACCCTGATTGCCGTATGAAAGGCAGTATATTATTGATGAGTTGGTCACTCCTCCGTCAAGATCAAATCCGCCACCATCCATGGCATCTTTTGATGTTTTATTTAAGCAGCTTATACAGTATTGAATTATAACATTGTTACTTTCCCACGCCCAGATACCTACCGGTCCGTTGCCCTTACGGGGCATATCCCATCCATTATTAATGGCTGTGCAATGGTCAATAAGGACACTGTCGGACATACCTACCAGTATACCATTCCCGCTGTGATTATCCAGTATTGCGGGATCTCCCGGATTGTTTTCAGCCCTGCAGTTCCTTATAACGATATTTCCTGATGAATGTCTGTCTGAACCCAACACATTTATACCACTAAAACCGTTATCGGAGGCATAAACATCCATCACCCTGGTATTCCTGCAGTCAAAAAGGCCGATACCTGATGCCTGGAAACCCCTAACAGTAACATTGCTTATAACGCAACCTTCAGAGCTTGAAAGAGACAGGCCGTTAGTTGTATTACCTCCTTTTCTTCCATTTCCCCTGAGTTCAATATTTTTAACCGATATATTCCTGCAATTCTCAATATGAACGGCTTCGCTGTCTGCACCGTTAATAACTGCCCTGCCCGAACCGGCTGAGGTCACAAAAAAAGGTGCATCAACCTTTCCTGCAATATTTTTAAGGATTAATGTTCCCTGGTAAGTCTGACTTCCTGCAAGATAAACAGATAATGCCTTACTGTTTAAAAGTTGATTAAGCCGGGCTATTGTTTTAACAGGATGTGACTTTGTACCATTATTACTATCATCTCCCGACAGCGCATTTACATAATAAGCATCGTTTACCTGACCTGCCGGTGTTTTCCTCCCTGAGACAGAAGATCTGCAACCGGCAAAAAGGAAAAGGATAATAACAAAACTATAAATAACTGTCCTCGGCAAATAATTCATAATCTGTTCATGTTACTTACCGGTCGTTTGTCCGGTATTGTAACTTTAATTTATTCTATGCTCCACTCATATATTCCGCTGGCAAAGTCTTTGTTCAGCTTCACTTTCAACTTGACTGCCTTAGCCTTAACAGGATTAAAGGATAAAGAGTCCCACTCATCCCTGGAAATGCTGTAAGGTGTTATTGCATCCACAGGTTTCCATACATTGCCATACAAATATAATATTTCATATTGATCAGGAATACGACATCCGCCATCCGGGCCATCATCAAACCAATATACCTTTGATTTTGATATCGTTACAGGTTTGTTAAAATCATATTCCACCCATTCCCATTTATCCCTGTCGGGCCACCAGTGATAATATGACACCGAATGATCATTTGAGTTTGAAGGTATATCCTGATCGTTAATAGCCGGCAGGTCGCGTGTAACCTTGCTTGCTCTTATACTGCTTGTATAAGCAATGGTCGGAGCTGGCAACGGGTGAGCTGACGATGTTTTAGTCGGTATCCAGACCATCATCTGTCCCGGACCCCGGTTATTCCAAAGAGCGTAGGGGATAAGAGTAAGGGGTTCTTCCTCCATCATCTCGACCTTCCCGTCAAGGGTTCTTTTAGTCTGGCACCCTTTTGTCTTAATTATTTGAGTACCACCAAGAAGAGAGGGATCGTACTCTGTCTGTACAGGTGCATCATCCGTAACCACGAAATCACGAACATTCCCATTATCATTATCGGGCCATTCGGCACAGAAGATCACTGGGCCGCGCTGGAATGCCACTTTTCCGTTATCTGCTTTCACTCTTTCATCAGCCATAACTCTGCGCACAGGCATTGGAAGCTGCAGGTCAACCCTGTCTCCCTTTTTCCATTTCCGCGAGATGACTGCATATCCATTGCTTAGTTTAGCAGGCACGGTCCTGCCATTTATTTTAAGTGTCACCTGCTCATCATTTGTTGTTATAAACCTGTAAAGATTACCGGGGATAGCTTCATTTCCGGCCCAGCCCGGAATCCTTACCATAAGGTCAAACCTTCCTGTCTTTTCGGGATTAATTGTCATTTCCACATTTCCTTTCCATGGGAAGTCAGCCACCTGGCTTATGCCTACCTTCCTGGTACCAACATTCACTTCAGCATCATTGGAAATGAACAGGTTAACATAAAGAGCCTTGTCAGTTACCGCATAAATATAACCTGGTATTGCAGGAACAAAACGGGCAACATTTGAAGGGCAGCAGGCACAACCGAACCAAGCCTGCCTGTTATGCTGGCCATTCGATTCGAGTGGATTGGGATAAAAGAACCTGTCGGCTGAAAGGGATACCCCTGAGAGCATCGAATTATAAAGCGTTTTTTCAAGGATATCTATATATTTTGCATCGCCATGGAGGAGAAAAAGTCTCTCATTAGTAAAGATATCGCCTATTGATGCACATGTCTCGCAATATGCAGTCATATTGGGAAGGTAATAGGGTGCGGCAAAACCCTCATTGCTACTGGTGGCACCAATACCCCCCGTTATGTACATTTTCCTGTACACAATATCTTCCCATATTTTTGTTATTGCATTCAGATAAGACTTATCTTTCTCCAGAGCTGCAATATCTGCCATACCGGAGTACATATAAGTAGCCCTCACGGCATGACCTTCTGCTTCGGTCTGGTCGACGGGTCTGATATTTGCCTGGTTATAGGCTTCGCCTTTGGGTCCCCTGATATCGAGGAAGAACTTAGCAAGATCAAGATACTTCTTCTCTCCTGTAACCCTGTACAGCTTTACAAGGCCCATCTCTATCACCTGGTGTCCCGGGTATACCTTCTCCCTGTCCCATCCGAAATCCTTATTCACAAGGTCGGCGGATTTAAGGGCAATATCGAGTAATGTCCTTTTCCCGGTGGCCTGGTAATGTGCTACGGCAGCCTCATACAGGTGACCCAGGTTATAAAGTTCATGGCTAAGGACCGAATCCTGCACCCATCTCTGTTTCCCGGCCCATTCGTGTAGTCCCTTTCCCCCATGCTGCTCTGCAATAGTCCGGTTGGTATAAAGATAACCGTCGGGTTCCTGTGCTTTCCCTATCTTCCGGATAAGAGTATCGAGATAAGCTTCAAGCTTAGGATCGGGAAAAGTCTGCAGGGAATAGCTTGCCCCTTCAATAATCTTAAAGACATCCGAATCGTCAAAGGGGTAAATAGTCTGAAACTTACCTGTATCAAGCCCCCCTGCAATTTCGAAGTTCTTAATACGGCCTGTCGATTCGCAATAACCAAATGCAATAGGTATAGTGACATTGGCATTCTTTTTGATCCGGGGAGCCCAGAAATTATCTGTTAATTTAACCGAAGTAAAAGGTACCGGTTCTATGGGGTAATCTGTAAAGGTATCCCCTTTCCTGCTGCAACCACTGACTATCAGTACAGCCAGTAAAAGAGAAAAAATAAAATATCTGTTCATTTTTATTTTGTTAATTCAAGTACAACAACTGATTTTGAAGGCATATTTACTGTGAGCACACCATTTTTAAGTGAAAAATCATCAAAAGCAGCAGGCTTTACTACATCCGGATCATCAAAGCTGTTATATGCATTCATAGCTTTAGCAGTAAGGACCTGGCCCGTTACCCTGCCAAATGATTCCCCTATCAGGGGACATGTTACAGTGACAGGCTTGTCAGGGTTAATGTTTGCCAGTGAGACATGTACCTTACCTTCACTGTCAACCGAGGCGGATGCGGATACAGCCGGGATATGTTTATCACCGTAAGTATAATCCTCACACTCCAGGTCCGTTTTCAGTAATGTTGCATTCTGATGTACACTGAACATTTTAAAGACATAATAAGTTGGTGTCAGCACCATCCTGTCGTCCTTTGTGAGTATTACAGCCTGCAGGACATTTACCATCTGAGCAAGATTTGCTACCTTGACCCTGTCGGCATGCCTGTTGAAGATGTTCAGATGAATGGCTGCTGTAACTGCGTCTCTCATTGTGTTTTGCTGATACAGGAAGCCCGGGTTTGTACCCGGTTCCACGTTGAACCAGTTTCCCCATTCATCAACCACAAGACCCTTTGTTTTTCCCGGATCATAACGGTCCATTATTGCTGAATGCCCCTTAATTATCTCATCCATCTGCAGGTTAAGCCTCATTGTTTCAAACCATTCCCTTTCGGTAAAATTTGTTGCAGATCCTTTTACATTCCATCCGTCAACAACAGAGTAATAATGTATCGAAATGCCCTGGAACATTGCCCGTGTTGAAGGATCTTTCATAAGGGTCTCTGTCCATTCATAGTTATAATCATATGGTCCGCAGGCCACCCTGTACAGGTTGTTACCTGCATAATTACGGAGAAATGTGGAATATTGTCTCATCGTGTTGGCATAAAACCCGGCTGTCATATTTCCACCGCAACCCCAGTTCTCATTACCAATGGCGAAATACTTAACCTTCCATGGATTTTCGCGGCCGTTTTCCCTGCGGAGCTTTGTCATGGGGCTCTCGGCGTCGGAGGTAAGATACTCAACCCATTCCGACATTTCTTTAACCGAACCTGAACCCACATTACCATTAATATAGGCATCACACCCCAATAATTCAGTCAGTTTCATAAACTCATGTGTACCGAAGGAGTTATCTTCTGTTACCCCGCCCCAGTTTGTGTTTACTATAGATGCCCTTTTTTCCTGTGGCCCGATACCGTCTTTCCAGTGATATGTATCAGCAAAGCACCCTCCCGGCCAGCGAAGGTTAGGTATTTTCATTTCACGGAGGGCAGCAATTACATCATTTCTTATACCATAGGTATTGGGTATTTTGGAATCCTTTCCCACCCAGAGTCCGCCATAAATACAATGTCCCAGGTGTTCTGAAAACTGTCCGTAAATATCTTTACTAATTACCGGCCCCTGGTGATTTGCCACTATTACCAGCTGGTTGATCTCACGGCCAGGCTCTTTTTGAGCAACCGTTTTTCCTGCAGTCAGTACTGACAGCATCGACAAGAGAATTAAGGTCTTTTTCATGTATATTCAGATTAGTTTTTCCGGTTATAGAAATTGTTTTATTCCCTCATATTCTTTTCAACAAATTTACCCAGTTCTTTATACTTAATGAAGAGCCTGTTATATCTGTCGGCCCTCACAGGATCCGGATAATATATCCTCTCAAAACCGTTACCCATGGCTTTCTGGGCAGCAGGTATATCATCGTATATGCCGGCTACCACAGAAGCGGCCATAGCTGCTCCCATAGCGCATGTCTGCTCTGATCTGGCTATTTTAACAGGCCTGTTAAGCACGTCAGCCACTACCTGCATAACGAAAGGGTTCTTTTTTGCCACTCCGCCAATGGCTATTATGCCGTCAATCCTGATGCCTTCCGATATAAATCTGTCATTTATCATCCTTGATCCGAATGCAGTGGCTTCAACAAGGGCTTTAAAGATTCTTGGTGCATCCGATCCGAGCGACAATCCTGCAACGGCTCCCGTCAGTTCCTGGTCAGCATCCGGAGTCCTCCTTCCGTTCATCCAGTCGAGTGCAATTATTGCTGTCTCCTCAACAGGCAGTTTTGCAGCCTGTTCACTCAGCCTGGTTATTATGGTGTCAGTAGTTTCCTGTCTAATCCTCAATCTGCTTTTTTCATCCAGCCAATCCATTTTTGATACTATCTCATCCACAGTCCAGAGAAGAATCTTGCTGAACCATGCATAAATATCGCCAAAAGCCGACTGTCCTGCTTCCAGTCCCATCATTCCCGGTACTATCGAACCGTCAACCTGTCCGCAAATACCCGCAACAAGTTTATCACCCACCTCATCCATTGGAGCAACTATCATATCACAGGTGGAGGTTCCCATTACCTTGACAAGATGGTAGGGTATTATCTCCCCTCCTACCGCACCGGAATGGGCATCGAAGAAACCAACTCCCACTTTTACGTCAGTTGATAATCCCAGGTACCCGGCCCATTCTTCTGACAATGATCCAACAAGCTCATCGCTTGTATATGTTTTACTGTAAAGCCTTTCTTTTAAGCCACTTAGCAAAGGATCAAGACGTGAAAGAAATGCATCGTCAGGCAGTCCTTCAAAATCCTCATGCCACATTGCTTTATGCCCTGCAGCACAACGGCTCCGTTTCAGTGAGGAAGGGTTTGTTTTACCTGTAAGAAGAGCAGGGATCCAGTCGCAGTGCTCAACCCACGACACAGCATTGTCTCTAACCTCCTTATTGTTTCGCATCACATGCAGGATCTTTGCCCAGAACCACTCTGATGAATATACACCTCCTTCATACATTGTAAAATCAGTTCCTCCCCATGTCTTTGCGAGTTCATTTATCTCAGCAGCCTCTTTCACGGCAGTATGGTCTTTCCACAGGATGAACATGGCATCAGGGTTTTCCTCAAACCCCGGTTTAAGAGCAAGCGGAACTCCCTCCTTATCTATAGCTACAGGTGTTGATCCTGTTGTATCAACAGTTATACCTTTTATATTATCTATTATTTTCCTGTCAAGATCCTTAAGGGCTCCTCTTACAGAATCCTTAAGTCCTTCGGTGTAATCAAGCGGGTGTTGTCTGAACATATTGGCTGCAGGATCGCAATACATACCCTTTTTCCATCTTGTGTATTCCGATACGTATGTCCCGGCAATAGATCCATCTGCTGTATTAACCACCACCGAGCGCACTGAATCTGTTCCGTAATCAATACCAATAACATAATTAGCTGCCATAAATTCTGTTTTTCAGATGTTTTTATTTTTCTTTTCCTGCCCGTAATAGGCCTTAGTTCCGTGTTTCCTGCTATGATGTTTCCTGAGCAGATAGTCATTTACAGGTTCACTTCTGCCAAGCAAAACGGTATAGAAAGCCATTTTGGCAATTTCCTCAAGGGCTATGGCGTTGTAAACAGCAGATTCGGGATTGCTGCCCCAGCAGAATGGGCCATGGCTGTTAACAAGAACAGATGGAACAGCCACAGGATCGATGTTCTGAAAGGTTTCGGCTATTACTCTTCCTGTATTCAGTTCATAGTCTGTTTCTATCTCTTCGCTTTTTAATTCCCTGGTACACGGAACACCTCCGTAGTAGTGATCCGCATGTGTTGTACCGAAAGGAGGAATGGCTTTCCCTGCCTGTGCCCACGATGTAGCATAAGTTGAATGAGTATGTACTACTCCGCCTATATCCTTAAAAGCCCTGTAGAGATACAGGTGAGTGGGTGTATCTGTTGAAGGCCTGTATACTCCTTCAACTATATTTCCGTCAATATCAGTAACAACCATATCGCCAGGTCTCATATTTTCATAGTCTACTCCTGATGGTTTGATAACAATCAGGCCGGTTTCATGATCCCGTCCGCTGGCATTACCCCAGGTATGTATGACAAGCCCGTGCTTTACAAGTGCGGCATTGGCTTCAAATACTCTTTCTTTCAATTCATGTAACATGGCTCAGTGTTAAGTATTATAGTGTTCTGTAATTCAGTTAACATCCAGGTTAAAATAGAAGCCGTTTTGCGCAAGACGTTCATACCTGCCTTTATTGAACCTGTAATAATATGCACCTCTTTTTGAGGTCTCTCTCTCCTTTTCATCAAGCTTCTCCAGAATGTCCATAGATAATATCTTCTTCCTGAAATTGCGTTTATCAACCTTTTTCTGGTAGATTGCCTCATAAAGATCCTGTAGCTGAACAAGGGTGAATTTTCCAGGAAGGAGTTCAAAGCCAACAGGTTTGATTTTAAGCTGTTCCTGAAGGTCGCGCAGTGCCCTTTTTACCATTAACGGATGATCAAATATAAGGTCGGGAAGACGGTTCAGGGAACGCCAGTGTACCCCGTTCCTCAGAGCCAGGTCCTTATCAATATCCCGCAGGGCTATCAATGCAAAATAGACCACTGATATAACCCTTGCCCCGGGGTCTCTGTTAACATCACCATATGAATACAGCTGCTTCATATATACAGAATCGAGGCCGGTCAGGTTTTTCAGAATCCTGGAAGCAGAAGCATCGAGGCTCTCGTCCACTTCCACAAAGCCTCCTGCAAGTGACCATTTCCCCTTTGCAGGTTCAACGATCCTTTTAAATAGGAGAAGCTTGATCTCTTTCTCAATAAGGTCGTAGCCGAAAATAATACAGTCGACAGCTACAAGATGCCTGGTACCATGAGCATAGATTCTCCCTCCTTCATTCATAACATTATCCTGTTAACATGCTTTATTATCACTTCAGGATATACCTCCGGCCATATGGTAATATACATCATTCCACCTGAGTTCTTTCTTCAGGTCAGACATGTTACAATTTTCGTCTATGACTAAATATTCAATGCCTGTCATTCCTGCAAAGTCCTCCATATATTCAGCATGGATTGCAGTGCTGAACCCTGTATGATGGGCTCCCCCTGCCATGATCCAGGCAGCAGCTGCTTTCTTAAGGTCAGGTTTTGGTTTCCAGAGTACACTTGCAACCGGAAGATTGGGCATCTCAGGGCATGGGACCACCTCCACACTGTTGACAATCATACGAAACCTGTTACCAAGGTCGATAACCGAAACATTAATGGCCTCACCTGTTTCGGCTTTAAAGACAAGACGGGCGGGGTCATCCTTACCGCCTATGGAAAGCGGATGTATCTCCACCGATGGTCTTCCCGCAGCAATAGTAGGGCATACTTCAAGCATATGAGCGCCGAGCACTCTCATCCCTTCAGGATCGAAATGATATGTATAATCCTCCATGAAAGATGTTCCTCCCTTCAAACCGGACGCCATCACTTTCATAGAACGAACCAGTGCTGCTGTTTTCCAGTCGCCCTCGGCACCGAACCCGTATCCTTTCGCCATAAGTCTCTGAACGGCAAGTCCGGGCAACTGATTCATTCCATGCAGATCCTCGAATGTGGTTGTGAATGCCTTAAAACCCCCGGAATTAAGGAACCTCTCCAGCCCTGCTTCAATCCTGGCAGCTTCCCTGAGCCTTTCCGAACCTGCAACCCCGGATGCCAGATTATACATATCGCCATATTCATCTGTAAGCTTTTCAATGTCATTTTCAGATACTTCCTTAATACTCTGTACCAGGTCACCCACTCCGTAACCGTTAACAGAATACCCCATTTTTATCTGGGCACTTACCTTGTTACCTTCGGTCACTGCCACTTCGCGCATGTTATCCCCGAAACGGGCTATCTTCATGCCCCGCGCATCTGCATATGCAGCTGCAGCCCGTGCCCATACCGCAATACGCTCAATGGCTTCAGGGTCCTTGTAATGACCCACAACCACCTTCCTGTTAAGCCGCATCCTGGTACCGATAAAGCCAAATTCCCTGTCGCCATGTGCAGACTGGTTGAGGTTCATGAAATCCATATCGATAGTCTCCCAGGGTATGTCCCTGTTGAGCTGTGTATGAAAATGCAGAAAGGGTTTGTTTAATACGGATAATCCGTGTATCCACATTTTTGCCGGAGAAAAGGTATGCATCCAGGCAATAAGTCCCACGCATGAAGGAGAGTTGTTTGCCTCGGAACATATAGTAAGAATAGCGTCGGGAGATGTTAAAACCGGCTTGAACACTATCTTCTGCTGTATCATTTGTGAATTATTCAATGAATCAGCAATAACTGAAGAATCTTCAGCAACCTGTTTCAGTGTTTCGGGACCGTACAGATGCTGGCTGCCTGTAATAAACCATATTTCCCTGTTAATAATATCATTCATCTCTTTTAGATTATAAATTAATCATTATAAGCTATTTAATTACTACCAGAAATAAGCATAAAATACAATAATTACAACTATTATCAGACCTGAGAATAAGAGATCCCAGTTATTGTAACTTGCTCTTGTAACAGCTTTTTCCTCCGCAGTGGCAGACCCGAAATAAAGTCCCTTAATAGCCTGCTGATCTGCCTGTGGTGTCACAAAACTTGTTACTATTATTAAAATAATAACCAGGAAGAACAAAGCAATCTCGTAATGCAGCCAGTTTGGTGCAAGAAATACTTTATAAACGATATTACCGGTACTGATTCCGGTACCAAAGATTTTAAGAGCCAGCCTCGTCATACCAAGGACGAACCCTACTATCAGTCCGTACAGGCCGGCCTTGGGAGTTGTTCTTTTGGAGATAACCCCAAGAAGGAAGACCGCTGCAATGCCAGGGGCAAGAAGCGATTGGACATCCTGTAGATAGGCATAAAGCACTTTGCCAAGACCCTTCATTACAGGTATCCAAAGTATACCAAGGATCACTACAACAACAGTTGCAATCCGACCCACTTTCACAAGTTCCTTTTCAGAAGCCTGGGGTTTGAATTTCTGATAAAAATCAACAGTAAACAGAGTAGCTGATGAATTATAGAGAGAGGCCAGGGAACTCATCAGCGCCGCCAGGATACCACCGACAACAAGTCCTTTAAATCCAATAGGAAGAAGCTCTTTCACCATTACTGAAAAAGCCGAGTCGGAATTTGGGAGACTGATAACACCCTTGGCATTAAGCGCATAGGCTATCATCCCGGGAATAAGAAAGATAAACACAGGTGTGAGTTTGAAAGCTGCACCAAGAATAGCTCCCCTGCGTGATTCGGTCTGGTTGCGTCCCGACAAGACCCTCTGTACTATAAACTGATCGGTACACCAGTACCAGAAGCCAATGATAGCAGACCCCAGTATTACACCTGTCCATGGGTACTCCGGATCATTTGCAGAGCGCATAAGATGAACCATGGTATCGCCATCGGCATTTACGGGCACCACCTGGCATATCTGCATCATCTCGTGCCATCCGCCCACCTTTATGAGTCCAAGTATTAATACTGCCAGAGACCCTATAAGCAGTATGGGAGTCTGGATAACAGATGTCCACAGGACAGCTTTCATTCCACCAAGAGTAGTATAAATACCCGTAAGCACCACCAATCCAACAGCACTTATCCAGAAGAAATCAATTCCAAACATAGATTCAATACCAAAAACCTGTTTAAAGACAATACCTCCGGCATATACCGTCACGGCAACTTTTGTAAAGACATAGCTAACAAGGGAAATAATGGAAAGGACACTCCTGGATCCTTTGTTATATCTCTTTTCAAGAAATTCAGGCATTGTAAACACACCGCTTCTTGCATAAAAAGGAACAAAAAACCACCCCAGTATCAATATTATCCATCCATGCATCTCCCAGTGAGCCATCGCCATCCCGCTTGAAGCTCCGGCACCCGCAAGACCAACAAGATGCTCTGAACCGATATTAGAAGCAAAGATTGAAGAACCGATGGCCAGCCATGTTGCATCCCGTCCGGCTAAAAAGTAATCTGTTGAGGTGTCTTCTTTCTGTTTCGAAACCCAGATTATTACTCCCACCAGGCCCGCACAGAAGATACCCAGTACGATCCAGTCTAATGTTCCCATAATGATTGGTTTTTGATATTAATAATACTTACTATGATATAAAAATGAGAATGAACAATGAAATATATGATCAGATCTCCTGTAAACAGGTTACGGTAAATTGAATTGATATCAACAAATCTATTAAAAATCGTTTTAAATGTAAAGTGTACACTTAAAATAATTCTTAAGCCAGGTACTTACCTAATTAAGTCCCAGTGAACATTGTAATGTCCATTAAATAAATTACTTACCCCATTCGGATAGTGAAGATTGAATAAATTCAATAATTCTCTGGTTCTCCTCCCTGCCTTTTCCTTTTACGGAGAAAGGCTCACCAAACTTCATATAAATATTCTTTTTACTGTCAAGAGGCCCAAGTTCCTTGATCAGCCTGCCATTGCCCCAGAAGTCAGTTTTGATTGCAATAGGAACGACATCCACACCTGCTTTACTGGCAAGCTTAACACCTAACGAATTAAACTCTTCCGGCTTAAACTCAAGGCTCCTGGTGCTTTGTGGAAAAATGATGATGGAAATGCCATCATTGAGCAATTTCATTCCACCGTTCATCACTGCTTCAAGGTCTTTTCTGGGGTCAGTTCTTCCAACCACTATAGGGTTTCTTGACCGCATGACATCTCCAAACAAAGGATGTCTGACAAGGCTTTCCTTCACAACAAATGTTACCTTCCTGAGCGGGGAGATTATGGAAGGGAAGATCATTGTTTCGAGCGTGCTCATATGGTTGCTTATAAAAAGCACAGGTCCGGATGATTTAGTGATATTCTCCATACCGGTAATATGGAACCTCCCTCCTGTTTTCTCAATAAACCTGAAAATCTCAAATGATGAATCAGACCAGGCTTTATCATCATATACCTTTTTAATTGCCTGTTTGCGTGTTCTAAGAACAACAGCGGCATACTTTAAAGTGAAGTAAATCCGACTGTTCAGGCGTAACCTGTCAATAGGCGACAGATGTTCTTTTTCCGGGGTATCATAGGTATTTCCCTCAAAATAACCTTTTTGCATCTGCTTCTGCTTAGGATAGAGTTTTAATTTTTGAATGTTATAAAGATAATTTTCATTTCCAACATTCAAAAGAAAGTTATTTTAATCCGGGTAATGTTATACAGTCAACAATTGATAACTTATTGATTTTCTATCAGGCTGTCTTTCATTTCCTGATAAAGTTCCATACTCTCAAGAATGACCTTATATGCCTCTTCCCTGTCAATGAATTTCTCAACAACAACATTTTTATGCTCGAGCTTCTTATAGTCTTCGAAGAATCTCTTTAGTTCAACAAGCATATGGGGTGGTAATTCATTCAGGTTATTTATATAATTAACTGACATATCATTACTGGCCACAGATATAATTTTTGTATCGCGTTCATCACTGTCTATCATTTCCATCGCTCCTATAACCCGGGCATTTATGAGGCACATAGGGTAAACATCTATGGAACATATTACAAGTATGTCGAGAGGGTCGTGATCGTCGCAGTAGGTCTGGGGGATGAAGCCATAATTGGCCGGATAATGAACGGAAGAAAACAATACACGGTCCAGTTTGAGAAGACCTGATCCTTTGTCCAGTTCATACTTGCCTTTGGAGCCTTTTGGAATTTCTACGACACATTTAACATAGGCAGGGGCATCTTTTCCTGCTTCAATGCTGTGCCAGGGATGGGTTGCCGGTTTCATAACATAGGATTTTATTACTTGACTTTACGGATATCTGAAAAAACAATGCAAAATTCAACAACTTATAAATATCTACCGGATAAAGAATAACAACTGTATTAACAGAGTCTGGATAATAATCTTATTTAACCCTTTCGCAAATTTAGAAATAATAAGAAATATTACAATCATAAAATTATGATATATAGCAATATAAGTACCAGGGACATATTATTTATGACCTTACTTACGTAATAGAATTCTGTTATCCGTTGATAATCGGCAGGATTATAAGTATAAGCGACAGACCTGTTAAGAGGACCACTGCAGTCCAACCTATAAAATTCTGAACAGGTTTATTCACATAATCTCCCATGATCCTCCTGTTATTAATAAGGAGTATCATACTTACAAGTACAACAGGAAGAAGGATACCGTTCAGTACCTGTGACCATATCGAGATTTTTATCAGAGGTGCATTGGGAATGAGAATTATGATGGCAGATATTACAAGAATACCTGTATACAGAATATAAAACTCCTTCGCCTCATCCCATTTTTTATCAATGCCTGATTCAAAACCAAAAGCCTCCGAGATATAGTAAGCTGTTGCCAGGGGGAGGATAGTTGCAGAAAATACAGAGGCCACAAAAAGGCCGAATGCAAATACCTGGGAAGCGAGGGCACCGGCAAAAGGTTTAAGAGCGAGGGCTGCGTCCTTAGCTTCATTTATGCTTATACCATTCGGGTAAAGAGTTGCCCCGCATGCAACCATGATAAAGAATGCCACAACAATTGTAACCACGCAGCCAACTGCTATATCAACAAGGGTCAGTTTGAAGTTTTTCATCTTAAGACCCTTTTCTATTACCGAAGACTGCATATAGAATTGCATCCATGGCGCAATTGTTGTACCTACAAGCGCAATTACCATTGCCAGGCTCTGGGTATTCATTTCCATCCGCGGATGGATGACAGCCATGCCTATCTCTCCCCAATGGGGCTTACTCATAAGGGCCGATACTACATAAGTAAGAAGTGATACACTGAATATAAGGAAGATACGTTCCGCTATCTGGTATGTTCCTTTAACAACAAGAATCCATACCATTATAGCTACAATGGGCACTGAGATATATTTACTGACACCGAATATCTCCATACTCCCGGCCACCCCGGCAAGTTCTGTTGTTGTGTTTCCAATGTTAGACAGGAGCAATCCTATGAAGATAAAGAAAGTAATCTTGAGACCTGCATTTTCCCTGATAAGGTCGGAGAGACCCTTACCGGTTACAATACCCATTCTTGCATTCATTTCCTGGATTACCAGGAGAACAACAAAAGAAGGGATAAGTGTCCATATAAGACCATAGCCGTACATCGCTCCCGCTACCGAGTATGTTGCTATACCACCGGCATCATTATCCACACTGCCTGTAATTATTCCCGGACCTAGTATTGCCAGGAAAATGCCCACCTTTCTCAGTAAATGCGAATCCCGGATCCTCCTGTACATATCTTAACTGATTAAATATTCATATTATGTTTTTCACTTTCAATCTTATAAGCATGGCCTGTTATCTTTTCTTGGTTCTTCGCCTGCTAATGAGGTCTTCCACAACATCATCAACAACCACCATTCCCTGTAACTGTTTATGTTCATCAACAACAGCCACTGCCAGAAGATTATACTTTGAAATGAGCTCCGCAATATCGTCAACCTTCTGATTATCATACAGAAACCGGGGCTCTTTTCTCATGATTTCTTTTATGGGTGTGCCGGGGTTTGAAACTACCAGGTCGCGAAGATTAAATGAGCCAATCAGCCTATCTTCATCCTCAGTTACAAACATATTATACAGCTCGGCAGCTTCGGGTTTCTTATCCCTTAGCTCTTTAATTATCTCATCTACTGTAACATCTGATTTAAAAGACAGGATATCCATTGTCATCAGACTACCAACGCGGTTATCGGGATATTCGAGCAATTCCCTGACTTCCTGGGATGACTCAGTATCCATTTCATTAAGGAGAAGTTCGGCCTTCTCATCCTCAAGTTCATCGAG
>JBJKPQ010000099.1:0-2295 GCA_046706305.1 Bacteroidales bacterium | reverse complement strand
GGGGGGAGGCTTCAAAGCCACAGCAAACCACGCTATGCGTGGTATTTTTGTTTTTAGCGTTCCCTTATCAAAGCAAGCTTTGACCGGTTATGCTAAAAACAAAAACCCTTCGCCTGTTCGGCGAAGGGTTTGCTGTGGCTTTGGCGGAGAAAGAGGGATTCGAACCCCCGGTCCCACGATAGCAGGACAACGGTTTTCAAGACCGCCGCATTCGACCGCTCTGCCATTTCTCCGCCGCAAAGATAGTATTTTTTTGGTTTTTCCTAATTTTTTTGATCATTTTACATAAGTATCAGATACACAGAGCTATATGTAATTTTTAAACAGGATATGAACAATTCCGGGGCTTCATTGTTCTGAAAATAAGACACAGTGAGCAAAAGCGCAATTTTTATGATTTTTTCCCATTCATACAAAAATATCGGCATTTCAGCCTAAAAGTGCCACTATTTGTGCAAAAACGGAAAAATAAATTTGCATATGAATTAAAAAAAAATAAATTTGTATTCAATTAGTAAGATTGGTCTAACCCTAAAATCATTCATTATGACAAAAAAAGAATTAGTTAATGCAATCGCTGCAGAAGCAGGATTATCAATCAAAGATGCCGGAAAAGCTCTTAATGCTTTTGTTGGTGCTTTTGGTAAAGCAATGAAAAAAGGTGAAAGGATCCAGCTTCCCAGCATGGGTACCTTTAAAGTAGATAAAAGGAGCGCAAGGGTTGTTCGTAACCCAAGAACCGGTGCTAAACTTAATGTACCCGCCAAGAAGGTCGTTAAATTTAAAGCAGCTCCTGCACTTAACAAAGGTCTTTAATCTCTGATAAATGAGATTGCCGGGGGTGTTTATACACCCCTTTTTTTTTCTTAATATAAAAGATTTGTAATAATATTGCGTTATAACAAATCATAAGGAATGTTATATAAAAGTGAGTCATCTTTAGATTTTATAATTAAAAATGTGAATGTTTTTTATTATTTTTGACAATGAAATTTCTTGCTTAATAAAGATTTTATGAACTGTATTATTGTAGACGATGATCAAATGAGCTGTAAGATCCTGGAAGGATTTGTTGGCAAATCTTCATCCCTTAATCTTCTAGGTACATTCAGTGACTCTGTTGAAGCAAGGAATATCCTTACGCAACGAAAAGATATTGATCTTGTAATCCTTGATATCCAGATGCCCGAGCTCAATGGCTTCGATTTTATAGGCAGCCTGGATAACCCTCCCAATATTATTATAGTATCTTCTGCTGAAGAATATGCTTTGAAAGCTTTCGATTTCAATGTGGTTGACTACCTGCTTAAACCTGTATCATACGGTAGATTCCTGAAAGCAATAGATAAAACAGCAAGATACTTCAGCCGTAAAGAAGTAACCAGTACCGTAGATGAGGAAATATTCCTAAAAAAAGGTTCCTCACTCGTTAAACTCAAGCTGGGGGATATTATTTTTATTGAAGCCCTTGAAAATTATGTGACTCTCAATACGAATAATGACAAGTTTACAATTCATTTTACAATGAAGGCTATTGAGAGTCAGTTACCTTCCTCTGTTTTCATCAGGGTACACAGGTCCTATATTATTAATAAGAGTATGATCCAGACAATCAAGGAGAATTCTCTTGATCTGAACGTGGGAGGGACTCTTAGAAATATACCTGTCGGTAAATCATTCAGAGACTCCCTGCTGAATGATATTAATGTTATGGCCCGGTAACTTCCGGTAATTCAAATGCTTACAAATCGTCAACTGTTTTTAAGATATCTCGGACAGACTTCCCCTTCACCAATGCTTCTGGAAATTGTAAGGGCAAAGGGTATTTATATGTATGGTCCTGACGGTAAGGAGTATATCGATCTTATATCGGGAGTATCAGTCAGTAATACAGGCCACTCTAATCCGAAGGTTACAGAGGCTGTTAAGAAGCAGATTGAATCCTATTCCCATCTGATGGTGTACGGAGAAATGATTCAAAGTCCACAGGTCAAATATGCGGAACGTCTTGCGTCCATCCTGCCTCCTTCTCTTAACAGTACCTATTTTGTTAATTCCGGTTCGGAAGCTGTCGAAGGTGCCCTTAAACTGGCTAAGCGATACACGGGAAGAAGCAGGATCTTCTCCTTCCGGAATGCATACCATGGCAGTACACATGGTGCCTTAAGCGTCCAGGGTAGCGAGACATACAGAAATGCCTTCCGACCTTTACTTCCTGATACTCACCTGCTGCCTTTCAATGATGTGGATTCTCTTGATCTGAACGTGGGAGGGACTCTTAGAAATATACCTGTC
>JBJKPQ010000098.1:0-5063 GCA_046706305.1 Bacteroidales bacterium | reverse complement strand
GTATACTTATCCGCACCAAAGGTGGCTCTGAGCTGATTAACTGATTTATCAATGTTATCTGAAGAAAGTTTTTGTTTTTTGAGAAGGTCCCTGTACGCGGCAAGTATCTTTTCCTCAGCCACCTTGTTGTTTTTTTCTTCCTTTAGGATATTATATAGCTTCTTATTAATATCTGTTGCTTCTTTTATCTTTTTCTCATTTTCACCCATTAGCCTCCCTATATCCTCTGCCTGTTTCAGGATTATTTTTTCTCCGTTTATCCCGGGTCCTGCGAGTGACACAATAAAGGCTACCGAGTCATTTCCCGATGCCACAATCGGAGCAATGAGTCCACCTTCGCTGTGACCTATAAGACCAATCCTGCTGTGATTGATGAATGGTTGTTCTTCGAGGTATTCCCAGGCTGCTTCCGCATCAGTTGCCAGGTCTGCTGAAGTGGCATTGTTATAATTACCCTGTGATTTTCCGACACCCCTGTCATCATATCTCAGCACAGCAATACCATGCCGCGTCAGATAGTCGGCAATGACCAGGAAGGGTTTATGACCCATCAGCTCTTCATTCCTGTTTTGCGGACCTGAGCCTGTTATAAGTATTGCAGCCGGGAAAGGTCCTTTGCCTTCCGGGATAGTGAGAGTGCCGGCCAGCTTAATATTAAACTTATGATTTATGAATGTTACTTCTGACGAATTGTAAGGATAAGGCGGTTTAGGCTCCTGCGGTCTGTTTATTACAGGCTCTCTTTTCAGTTTTTTAAGCTCTAAAGGCAAAGTCATTCCTGACTGAGTCCATTGTCCGACAATTGTTGTGTCGTTTTTGATTTCCCCGCTTAATGAGGCTCGCAAAAGAGGAGCAGGTATCTTTATTGAGTCACCCCTGAGTATGACCCGACCCATCTTTATACCTTTGACCCCCTGGTCCGGACTGTCGAGTGTTGCAATGAGAGAATCATTCTCCGAAGCTGAAATATTGAAAATTACTCTTAACTCTATGGCACCTGTGTTTAGCTTACCAAACCATGATCCAGGTAATGTTTTTTTAAGATAAGAATCCTGGGCAGAACTGACCCCGGATATGAATAAGAATATTATCAGCGTGGAATACAGAAAGACTTTTTTCATGATACTTGAATTTTGAGTACCCAAAGATAATTAATTCAGATATATGTTAATGATGCCGGGTAACCGGCATGCTAATACTATTTTTCAACAATTCTTTTGTAATATTGCATCTCATTTTGAATCTTATAATATGAAAATAGTAGACACAAAAGGACAGTTGTGTCCGGCACCTTTGATAGCAACACGCAAGGCACTCAGGGAAACTGGTGAAGGAGAGTCTTTTATAGTGCTTACAGATAACAAAACCTCTCTTAACAATGTTACAAGGTTTTTACAGGACAATAATATTGTATTTGAGGTAAGTGAGAAGGATGGGATATGGTCTATCAGCATTTCGAGGGCCTCCGCCGAACTAAAAAATGAAAATGTTGAGGACTATTGTTCAACTGATATTGCCCATTTTGAGAAAGGTGATTTTGTTATTGCAGTTACATCTGACAGAATGGGAGAAGGAGATGATGAGCTTGGTAAGTTGCTGATGGTTAATTTTATAAAAGCAGTGAAGGATCTTGATAAACTTCCGGCTAAAATGGTATTTTATAACAGGGGTGTAACTCTTGCTGTTAAAGGTTCGGATACCGGCAGAGATCTCGGGGATCTTGAGAAAATGGGGGTTGAACTGCTTTTTTGTGGTACCTGTGTTAATTACTATGATCTAGAATCTGAAATAGAGATTGGTGTACTGAGCAATATGTTTGTTATTGCCGAGACCCTGGCCTCTGCAGGGAACATTGTGAAACCCTGATTATTAATGGAGTGAAATAATGAAAGTTGATCTTCTTCAAATGGTTGAATATGGTGGTTGTTCCTCCAAGATTTCACCCAAACAGCTGGAAGAGATTCTCAGGTATTTACCTCTTCCCGACGATCCTGACATACTTGTCGACATAGATACACACGATGATGCAGGCGTTTACCGTGTAAATGACGACCTGGCTCTTGTACTCACTACAGATTTTTTCCCGCCGGTATGCAGTGAACCATATGAATTCGGAGAGATAGCCGCAGCAAATTCTATAAGCGATGTATATGCTATGGGAGGAGATCCTGTCCTGGCTCTTAATATTATGATGTTTCCTGCTGCCAGGCTGCCTTTGGAGGCTTATTCCGAAATTCTTAAAGGGGGATTTGACAAGGCTGCCGAAGCCGGGGTAAGAATAATAGGCGGTCATACTATTGATGATTTCCCCCCGAAGTACGGACTGGCAGTTGTCGGCTATGTAAATCCTTCGAAGATAATTACAAACTCAGGCGCCAGGCCTGGTGATAATCTTGTACTTACAAAGCCACTGGGCACAGGTGTTATAATGGCCGGACAGAGGCTTGGTATGACTGGTAACGATGATGTAGTTGAAGCAAAAAGACTTATGAAGTTGCTGAATAAATCAGGAGCCGGGGTTATGAAAAAACACTCTGTGAGAGGCGCTACTGATATCACCGGTTTTGGCCTTGCGGGTCATGCTTTTAAAATGGCAAAGGCAAGTGATGTGTCAATCAATATAAACATGGGTGATGTGCCCCTGATAGGTAATACATACAGGCTTCTTGACGAGGGATGCATACCCGGGGCATCATTTCGTAACCTTGAATTTGTGGATGAGCATTTGCATGCTTCTCCTGGCCTTGACTATAACCTTAAAATGGTTGCATTTGATGCGCAAACCTCGGGTGGCTTACTTATATGCGTGCCTCCTGAAAATACTGATCAGATGATCAGCGACCTTCATGAAGCCGGATTGACATCCGCCTCTATAATAGGTAACGTTAGCGAAAAGAAAGAAAGATATCTTTACCTCGGCAATTAATTCTCAGAGAGCTTCTGATAAACACCGTTTGTCCATCCAAAACCATCCTGGGTAGGGTATTCTCCTCCTCCACTTTTCCTGGTGGTGTCTTCTACATCATATTTCTCAAGCATCTTGTATGTCGACTGATATACCTTCCTGTTGAGCCTTAGCCACCTCTTTTCTATTGTTGAAGCAAGGTCGTCAATATTGTAATTTCTTAATCCCTGGATTGTTATCCACTCCAGGGGGGCCCAGCCGTTCGGTGCATCCCACTGTTCTCCTGTTTTTTCAAGCGTAGGTACCACTCCTCCCGGCGCAAGGAATGACCTGCGGATATTTTCTGCAGCTGTTTTAGCCTGTGACTCATCTGCCATCCTGAAAAACAGGGGATACATGCCGGCAAGGGAAAGGATACCTGTTTCAGTACCTTTCTTGAAATTATAGTCAACGAAGAACCCTTTATTGCTGTCCCAGCAATACTTCATCATAGCATGTTTCCTCAGTTGTGATTTCCTCATATAGATTCCGGCTTTTGCAGTATCGCCTTCCATTTTATATGTTTTCGAAAGAGTGACTTCCATATTGTAAAGGAGTGCATTAAGATCGACGGGTATTATGTCTGTAGTGTGAATTGTATACAGTTTCCAGGCTCCCGAACTGTCTGCTGAAAGCCATCTGCAAGTAAAATCCCAGCCTGATTCGGCAGTGGCCCTGAGATTCCTGTAAACTTCGTTAAGACTTATTCCGGGGAAGTGCGATGCAGCCTCCTGTGCTGTTTTGACATCTTCGCGGTAACTCTCCGATCTGGGTAAGTCACTGTCAGACCAGTACCTGTTGAGAACCTCCCCGTCATTCAGTTTCACAACCCTTCTGAAAGTGTCACCGGGTCCTGACAATTGTTCGGCACCATCCATCCAGAAACTGTATTCCTTTTCCATATAACTGAGATAGTGCTCATATGTAGTGTCTGATGTTGATTCAGCCAAAAGGGATATCATGACCGGATAAAACGGGGGTTGAGAACGTCCGAGGTAATATGTTCTGTTACCGTTGGGAATATATCCGTACTTATCAATCAGGTAAGAAAAGTTATTAATCATGTCCCTGATCATCCCCGTCTGCCTGTCCTGTTCCAGACCGAGCATTGTAAAATAACTGTCCCAGTAATATATTTCCCGGAATCGTCCTCCCGGAACAATATAGGGATATGGCAGTGGTATGAGGGTGCCTGACCTCTGCACATCAGGCTCCCTCTTTAATACATTCCAGAGTTTTTTAATATGTTCATTAATTGATGATGAGTCGGTTACATAATTATCCTCGTTGCCGGGTATAATGAAATTCTCTTTAATAAATACCTTTAGTGATTCCGTTGAAGTATCTCTTAATTCAGAAAATTTTTTTCTTATAAGTGCTGGATCCTCCCTGGGTATGCAATCGACAAAAGTCTTGCTATCGGGGAATATGCTTTTATCTGACTGAACAGCATAGAATAGTTTACCGTACAATATTTCCGGAGGTTCGATTGTTACATTCTCAACATTCGGGGTATTACAGCCTGCAAGAAGGGTTACCGAGAAGACAATAAGGATACTTCTGACCAGGATAGTTTTCATAATATCTGTTTTTATGTTCAAAATAGGAACTGAGTCCACATTATATTATATGCCTGAAAATGTCAAATAACTCAATTTACCGCAAAGTCCGCCTGTAAGTAATACAGTTCGCTTTAAAATTATTGTACTATTCAGTTCTTTACGGCTTTGGTGGCAGGCAGATTTATTTCTCAAAAGTGTTTTATATAAAGTTAACCATTTTGAGGCATTTTGGTTTAATTTTTTATTGTAAGATACAGGCAGTGCCCCACTTGCTGAGTCGGCGACGATTTGCTTTGTTGGCACCGGTTGTAAACCAGCGCCAACATAGACAGAGATTAATTTCTTTGACTTCTATTCTCCGGGGAAGAATCTGTCAGTGTTGAGTGAGTGTTTATTCTATCTGGTTCCCCTCCTCCGGGGGGCCAGGGCATAGCCGTCAACCTAAGGGATTATTTGAATCAGCCAGATCTGTGAAGCAGTTGGTAATTCTTATTTTACATTAGCTCCTTATTGATATAAATTTCAAGTAAATTAAGCCCTTGCAGGGCTTAAAATCA